>JBNMJS010000006.1:0-34080 GCA_050873965.1 Cyanobacteriota bacterium
ATATAGATAAGTATTGTATAAATAATGATATGAGTAATATAAAATTGTATTATAAGGGTGATAATACAACAAAAACTTCTGTAAAATTCTTTTATAATATGTGGCGAGATAAAAACAAAGATAGTTTTATATATAAATATGGTAAAAATGATTATTTTGGAGATACTGGTTTAAAAACATCTTCCGTTTTTAATATATTAAAAGAAATGTCAAAGTGTGGTGTTACAAATAGAGACGAACTTACAAAACAGTTATCTTATTTTGGTGCCAGTACATTAAATCCTTATGTTCACTTAGACGAAAACCATAACATCTACATATCTATTGATGGACATAATATACCTATTTCTCAAATGCAAGAAGAAACTCAAATAGGAATTAAAGATAGAGCTGGAAATATACTAAAAAGGATAATTAAAGGTAATGATAAACCTAAGTACAAAACCATTCCTACTATAAGTCATGAAGAAGCTAGAAAATACCAACTATAAGTGTATATATGATGCCAAACAGTAACAATAATCAAAACTTAATAATAAGTGGTGGTATAACTGAGACAGTTAGAAATAATAACTATAATGCTCAAGATTTAGCACCCAATAATTATTTAACCATTATATGGAAAGATACAGCAACTAAATCTTCAACAACTATGTTGAAGGAGTTAATATCAACAGAATCTTCAATTCAAATTCAACAAGAATTAACAAATACGATTGAAAGTGCTGTATCTAATAATCAATTGATAAATTGTATGTAATTATTTATTTTGTAAATGTGCCAATTAAATAAAAGAAAAATAATATTGAACAAGGTATTGACCAAAGAGTATTAGCCAATGACCAATTATTTTGTTTCGCATTTGGAAAGTGTTGTTCATTAATAAAATTAAGTCTATTTTGTATGATTATAAATATGACAAATGTAAAAATATTTAGTATTGAATATGGATTTGGTAGTCTATATAATGCAGATAAAAATAGAAAGAATATTGCTAACCAAATTGGTGAAAAAGATGGAATATTAAAACTTTTTATATATTTATCAAGTTTTGGAAATAGAGAAAAACAATATATTCCACAAAAAATTGCTCTACAAGAAGGACTGATTGCATAACCAAACTTTTTCTTAAATACTTTCCAATAATTATAAAGTAAAACTATATCATAAAATCCAAGTGTTAAAATTGATAAAATAACAATTTTATAAATTGGCGTAGTTTCAAACCATAATTCATTTATATCAATATTTTTGTTTTTTACTATATTCATTAAATCAGACATATTTTTCCCTTTATGATATAAAATTATAAAGATTTTTTCATGCTAAGTCAATGTATAAAAATATATAGATTATATCAGATATGCTTTGTTTTAGAATAGTCTGCAAAAGTAAATTTTATATTTCTTACTATATAATTTACAAAATTGAAAAATTATGCTATAATTATCATAATGATAATCTTTATCATTATAAATTAGTAGAAAATGGAGGAGACAATTATGGTTACCCAAGTATTGGATAATACAAAGATTGATGTTGCCGAATTCATTAAGCAAAATGTTACACCATATTATGGTGATGATAGTTTCTTAAGCGGACCAACACAAAGAACTTTATACATGTGGAGTAAAGTTAGTGAATTGATGAAAGAAGAAAGAAAAAAAGGTGTTTTAGATGCTGATACATCTACTCCATCATCAATTACTGCATTCGCTCCTGGATACATTGACAAGGATAATGAAATTATTGTTGGTTTACAAACAGATGCACCACTAAAACGTGCTATCATGCCTAATGGTGGTTACAGAATGGTTGAGGCTTCTTGTAAGGCATACAATCTTCCTGTTGATGAAGAATTGAAAACAGTTTATACAAAATATAGAAAAACTCACAATGATGGTGTTTTTGATGCATATACTGATGATATTAAAAAATGCCGTCACTCTGCTATTATTACAGGTCTTCCTGATGCTTATGGTAGAGGCAGAATTATTGGTGATTACAGACGTATCGCTCTATATGGTGTTGATAGACTTATTGAAGAAAAACAAAAAGATAAACTTAATCTTGAAAAAAGACCTATGAATGAGTCAAATATCAAATTAAGAGAAGAAGTAAGTGAACAAATTAGAGCACTTAAGGATATGAAAGAAATGGCTCTTTCTTATGGTGTTGATATTAGTAAACCTGCTGAAAGTTTTAGAGATGCTGTTCAGTTTACATACTTTGGTTACTTGGCAGCAATCAAAGACCAAAATGGTGCTGCGATGTCATTAGGTCGTGTTTCTTCATTCTTAGATATTTATTCTGAACGTGATTTGAAATCTGGTAAAATTACTGAAGAACAAGCACAAGAAATTATGGACGATTTCATCATTAAGTTACGTATGGTTCGTTTCTTGAGAACTCCTGAATATAATGATTTATTCAGCGGTGATCCAGTTTGGACAACTGAAAGTATCGGTGGTATGACTATGGACGGCAAACCACTTGTTACTAAAAACTCATTCAGAATGTTGCAAACTTTAATCAACTTAGGACCTGCTCCAGAACCTAATATGACAGTTTTATGGAGTAAGAGCCTTCCAGAAGGATTCAAAGATTACTGTGCAAGAGTAAGTATTGAATCAAGTGCTATTCAATATGAAAGTGACGATTTGATGAGAGAACACTTCGGTGACGATTATGCAATCGCTTGTTGTGTATCTCCATTGGTTATTGGTAAAGAAATGCAGTTCTTCGGTGCTCGTGCAAACTTAGCAAAAGCACTTCTATACACTATCAATGGTGGTGTAGATGAAAGAACTGGTGATAAAGTTGCTGATTTTGAACCAATTACAGATGAATATCTTGATTATGATACAGTAATGGAAAAATTCGACAAGGTTATGGATTGGCTTGCTAATACTTATGTAAGTGCATTGAATATTATTCACTATATGCATGATAAGTATAATTATGAAAAAGCACAATTAGCATTAATGGATACAGATGCAGTTCGCAAACTAGGTTGTGGTATTGCTGGTTTCAGCGTTGTTGTTGATTCACTTTCTGCTATTAAATATGCAAAAGTTAAACCTATCAGAAATGAAAATGGTATTGCAACACACTTTGAAATAGAAGGTGATTATCCAAAATATGGTAATAACGATGATAGAGTTGACTCTATGGGTGTTGAATTAGTAAATAGATTTATGTCTAAGTTGGAAAAAATCGAAACTTATAGAGATGCAATTCCTACTCAATCTATTTTAACAATTACAAGTAATGTTGTTTATGGTAAGAAAACTGGTGACACTCCAGACGGTAGAGTTGCTGGTATTCCATTCGCACCAGGAGCAAACCCATTCAATGGTAGAGACTCAAAAGGTGCGTTGGCTTCATTATGTTCAGTTGCTAAATTACCATTTAAAAATGCTAAAGACGGTATTTCTAACACATTTAGTATTATTCCTAACACATTAGGTAAATCAAGAGATGAACAAATTTCAAACTTGGTTGGTTTAATGGACGGATATTTTGGTAATGGTGCTCAGCATTTGAATGTTAACGTGTTGGATAGAGAAACTCTTGAAGATGCAATGGAACATCCAGAAAATTATCCACAATTAACTATCAGAGTTAGTGGTTATGCTGTAAACTTTATCAAATTATCTCGTGAACAGCAATTAGACGTTATTAGTAGAACATTCCATTCTGCTATATAATAAATTTTCGGCAGGGATTTTCCCTGCCGATTTTTCAAAAAAGAAGAGATTATATTATGACAAAATGCAACTATCATTCAATACAAACAATGGGAGCACTTGATGGGCCGGGATTAAGATATGTTTTATTCATGCAAGGTTGTCCTTTTAGGTGTTTATTTTGTCACAATCCTGATACTTGGAGTGGTAGTGCAAATTCAATGAGTGTTGATGAAGTTTTTTCAGATATTCTTAAATATAAGAGTTTTTATGAAAATTCTAATGGTGGTGTGACAATTTCAGGTGGTGAGCCGTTGTTGCAAATACCGTTTCTTTTGGAATTATTTAAAAAATTAAAAGCTAACAATATCCATACTGCTATTGATACTTGTGGTTATGTCGATATTACAGAAGATTTGAAAGAATTGTTAAATTATACAGATTTATTTTTGTTAGACATTAAACATTTAGATAAACAAAAACATAAAGATTTAACAGGTTGTCCTAATGATAAAGTTTTGAACTTTTTAAAATTTTTAAATGATAATAATAAATCTATTTGGATAAGACAAGTACTTGTTCCAGATATAAGTATGGATGATGATTATATCGAGTCATTAATAAACTTTTTGAAAAATTTTAAGATTGAAAAAGTTGAGTTGCTTCCTTATCACGAAATGGGAAAAGAAAAATATGAAAAATTGGGATTAGAATATAAATTGAATTCTCGTGTTCCAACAAAAGAAGAAGTTAATAAAATTAAAGAAAAATTTGTTGAAAACGGTTTTGATACTATATTATAAAAAATATTTTTGGTACGATAACATTATGATTACAAAAGAAGTTAATAACTGGTTAAGAAATGTTGAATGTGGAAACTACTCAATGCAAGATGCATTAGAGGAGTTTGCTAGATTTGCAAAGTATTTAACACGTGATGAAGCAATAATGATAAAACGTCGTTTGTTGAGTTCAGTAAAGAAATAATTAGTTTATATCAACAACGCTAACGCCATCTCCGCCCTCTGTGTTCTCTCCAGGGCGATATTTTGCTACATAAGGTGATGTTGATAGAAAATCTCTTACAGCCGACTTCATAGCCCCTGTACCGTGTCCATGAATAATAAATACTGGTGTTAGATTTACTAAACTTGCTTTATCTAAGAATGCTTCAAGTTCATCTAAACCTTCTTCTACTCTAAAACCTCTTAAATCCAATGTGTTAGACATTGCGTAACGTTTTAATTCAAAGTTTGTTGATGGTTTAACAGGCTTGAATACTTTTTTACTAATAAGTGCTTTGTTATAGACAGCAAGTCTTGATTGTTTAATCTTTGTTTTAATGTTGCCCATTTGAACATATACATTTTTGTTTTTATCTGGTAATGATAAAAGTTCTACTTCTTGGTGAAGTTCTTTAACGATAAATATATCGTGAACTTTTGCTTTTGACCAATCTATTTCATCATATTTTTCACTTTCTTCAAGTTGGCTTAAATCACCTCTAAACTTATGTTCAAGGTTTGCTAAACGTAAATATGAACGTCTTGCAATTTTTTCAGATTGATTTTTTCTTAATTCATCAAGGATTTCTTTTATTTCTGCTTTAACTGCATCAAGTTCATTATCAAAGCGATGTCTAATTTGTTTAATAGTTTTGTTTTTTGTTTTCTTTAATTCTGTTACTTCTTTTTCGTATTTTTTCTTTAAATCAATCGCTTCGGCATTTGTTTCTTCAGCATTTTTTAAATGTTTTGTAAGTTGTTGATGTGTGTCTTGTAATTTTTCTACAACTTCTATAGAGTTATCTTTTTGTGTGTATAAAAGTTCTTGTGCTTGTTTAACTAAAGATTTATCTAAACCTAAGTTTGCAGATACAGAAATAGCATTACTTAATCCTGGAATACCTATTATAAGGTTATATGTTGGTGAAAGTGTTTCTGTATCAAATTCAACGCAGGCATTTTTAAAATAACTGTCACTATATTCAAGAGATTTTAGCTCTCCATAGTGAGTTGTTATAACCGATTGTGTTGAAAGTTTTTTAAATCTTTTTAATATTACTTCGGCAAGAACAGCACCTTCAACTGGATCTGTACCAGCGCATAATTCATCTAGTAAAACAAATGTATCAGAATTAGATAAGTTTAAAATATCTATAATATTTGTCATGTGAGATGAAAATGTTGAAAGGTTTTGAAGTATATTTTGGTCATCACCTATATCAGCAAAAATATTTTTGAATGGGTATATTTTTGCTTCTGTACAAGGTAAAAACATTCCTGATTTTGTCATAAGTAAAAACAAACCAATTGTTTTCATTGCAACAGTTTTACCACCTGTATTTGAACCAGTAATCAATACTGAGTGATAATCTTTTCCTATTTCAAAATCGTTTTCAACTAATTTTTCAACGTGCCCAATCAATAATGGGTGACGCATTCTTTCAATTTTAACAATTTTCTTTTCTTCTAATGTTGGTTCGATTGCTTGTATTTTAATAGCATATCTTGCTTTAGCAAAATGAAAATCAATTTCTCCTAGTGTTGCTATGCTTTGTTTTATGTCTTCAAGATGAGTTTTTATTTCACCACTTAATGATGTTAGTATGTTGATTATTTCACCATGAATTTTTGATTTTACTTCTCTAATTTTGTTGTTTAAAGGTACTATTTGTGATGGTTCAATATAGAAAGTTTTGTTTGTTGCAGAAACATCGTGAATAATACCAGAAATTTTATTTTTTGATGGTGCTTTCACTTGAAAAACTACTCTATCATCTCTAAGCGTATATATTTGTTCTTGCAAATGTTTATTGAAGTCAGGTGTATTTAAAAGTTTTGTTACTGTTTCTTTTAAAGTTGTTTCTGTATCTTTTAATGATGAATATAATCCACTTAATGTTTGGGTTGCATTATGTTTAACATTATAATTATCATCAAAAGTATTGAAAATTCTTTCTTCAAAATCTCTATCAGAATATAGTTTTAAACTAAGATTAAATAGAAGTGAATCTTGTTCAATATTTTCTCTTAAGAAATTTTTTACTAACCTTGATGATTTTAGAGTCTTTGCAAAATCAATTAGTTCGTCCTCAATAAAATATTCAGGTTTAAGGTCTATTTCATCAAGATTGATAACATAGTCTAATGGAATATCAATTGCATTATTTAAAATAGACATTGCTTCTTTTGTATAAGAAAGCATTGTTTTGATTGTAGAAATATCTTTTGATGGTTCTAAATCAAGACAAAGTCTTTTTGCATAATTGCAACGTGTATAATTCGCTAATTCTTGCAAAATTTTGTCGTATTCTAATGCTTTTAAAGTTTTTTGATATGCTCCACCCATAGGTAAAATATACCTTACACATAAATTGTTTGCAATTATTTATCAGAAAATATTTATATCTGTTTATTTTAATGTATTGTAACAGTTTTGCTACGAAAAATTTACATATTAGCAAAAAATTCTATTTTAAGTCATTATATAAACAAGTGGAGTTAACCGGAGGTTTTGTATATGTCATCAGTAAAATGTGTAGGAATTATGGCTGCTGCAGGTGGTATTGTAACAGGTGGTATGAGTTTGTATAGTGGTATGAAAGCACGCAAACAAGTTATTGCTCAGGCTCAGAAAGTTGCTGATGCAAATGGTGGCAAAATCCCTACAGGTGGTATGACAAAAGATGGTGCTTTGTGGGACGGATTTACTACTGTAGATAAAATTAAAAAAGATTCTAAAAAAGGTATTGCCGTAGGTACAGGTATTACGGCTGCTGTTGGTGCAGTATCAACTGCTGTTGTTTCAGCATTGACTTTGTTGGCAAAAGCCAAAATAAAATAAAATTTATTCTTATAACAAAAAAGGACTTCTAATAAATAGAAGTCCTTTTTTATGTTTATTGAAAACAAGTGTTTTATTGTTTGTCAAACATTTGTTTAATACCGTCAACAGAACTTAAAATTCCTGTTGCTTCGTATGGCATATAAACAACTTTGTTATTTTGTCCATCTGTCATTGTTTTTAATGTTTCAAGGTATTTCATAGCAATCAAGTATTTATCAGGTTGACCTTTATCTGCAAGAGCATTGATAATCTTTTCAATTGCTTGTTGTTCACCATCTGCTTCTACAATTCTTGCTTGTGCTACACCTTCTGCTTTTAAGATGGCTGCTTGTTTTTGACCTTCTGCAATATTGATTGCAGATTCTTTTTCACCTTCTGCTTTTAGGATTGCAGATTTTTTTAAACCTTCTGCTTCTAAGATGGCAGCACGTCTATCACGTTCAGCTTTCATTTGTTTTTCCATTGCTGTTTGAATATCAACAGGTGGGATAATATCTTGAAGTTCAACACGACTTACCTTAACACCCCATTTGTTTGTTGCTTCATCAAGAATAGTTCTTAATTCTTGGTTGATTTTATCTCTTGAAACTAAAGTTTCATCTAAATCTATTTGACCAACTAGGTTTCTTAATGTTGTTTGAGTCAATTTTTCAATTGCTTCTGGCAAGTTTTGAATTTCATATACTGCTGATTTTGGATCAACAATTTGGAAATATAATAGAGCGTTGATACTGATTGATACGTTATCTTTTGTGATTACGTTTTGACGAGGAAAATCATATACAGTTTCTCTCAAATCAATTCTATCAATCTCTTTGATGTAAGAGTAAGTTTTGCCGTCTAAACCTTTTTGCATGGCTTTCCAATATATGCCACGAGGTGTTTCAATGAATGGAAATATAAAATTAAATCCTGATTCTAAAATTCTATCAAACTTACCTAAACGTTCTACAATTACGACTTCTGCTTGTTTAACGATAATAACGCCTTTGATTGCAATTATAATTGCAAATACAATTAATACTCCTAAAAAAAACATAAATATCTCCTATATTACTTTTTCTACATACATTATAAGACTTTCATTTTTAACGATTCTTACTTCTTCTCCAACGTCAAAAGTTTCATCGTTTAATGAACGTGCTTCCCAACGTTCATCATAAATTGTTATAGCACCTGAATATTTGTTTATTGGTTGTATAACTTTTACAATTTTGTCTATATATTTATCTTGAATGCCTGTTTGTTTTGATTTGTCGTGTTTTCCTTTAATAAGAAATGGACGAAGAAAGAATAATGCTGCTAATGATAATAGAGCAAAAGCAAGTATTATTATTTCCCAATTAAAAATAAATAGTGCTAATACTGCACTTATCAATGCTGCAACAGCAAAATTTAAGAAAAACATTGCAGGCATGAATATCTCTAATACTAAAAACAGAATAGATACCATTAACATTATTTGCCACATAACACAAACCCCTAAATACAATATTGGTAATACTTTTAAAAGTATGTATCCTAATATTTAGGATACATACTTATTATAAATCATTTTGAAAAATTATTTATTGATAGCTTCGTTAATATCTTTAACCATTTCATCTGGATCAAAACCGTGAACTTTAGCACCAGCTTCAAGGTTTTCAAAACGAGCTGCAGCACAACCTAAACAACCTAAACCGTATTTAGCGAAGATTTCAATACTTTCAGGATATTGTTGTGCAATATCTAATATACCCATTTCTTTTGTAACTTTCTTTTCCATTTTTTGACTCCTTATGTTGACTTTTCCAAAAATATTCTTAAATAAATTATATAACAAAATGAGAGGTTTGAACAATGGATTTTATTAAAAAGTTATTTAAGAACGATTCAACTGTCGTTGGTTTATGTGATTTGAAAAGACGTCAAGCAGTTAATTCTTTTAATTTTGCAAAACAGTACAATTTTAGTCAACCATTTTCTGCTAATACAGAAAATAGATATGCTTATGCTAAGTTCTAATCCTTATAAATATACAAAGCAGACAAGCCCTGAAGATGGTTAATTGTGAATAGGTTGAAAAACTAATATATTGGAAAAAGTCAACGTGTTTGTCTGCTTTTCCTTAGTATAATTATATTTATTACAATATGTTTGAGCATAAATAAAAACAGGCATAATTTTTAAATTATGCCTGTTAATATAATAAAATGTTGTTTAATTTCTTAAACTTTATCGTTTGCAATCATTTTTCTAATTGCTTCAACAGCAACTTTGATTGCTTTATCGGTATCGTGAATAACAGGATTTTCAAGTCCTTGTTTTTCTCTTTCTTGGTTTGCAACTACTAAGAATACAGAACCAACTTTTACTCTTAAATAACTACCAACAACAAATAATGCTGCTGATTCCATTTCTGACGCAAGGCAACCAAGTTTAAGCCAAGCATTCCATTTGTTGATTAATTCGTAGTTCACAGGCATTTTTTCTGGTTCGTGTTGACCGTAGAATGAGTCTTTACACTCAACAACACCTGCGTGGTATTCAAAACCTAATTTTTTAGCAGAATCAACAAGGGCATTAACTACATCAAGGTTTGCAACTGCTGGAAATTCGATAGGTGCATATTCTTTTGTCGTTCCTTCCATACGAATTGCAGATGTCGCAACAACAACATCACCACCTTTTACATCTATATCCATACCACCACAAGTACCAATTCTGATAAATGTGTTTGCACCTGCTTTTACAAGTTCTTCCAAGGCGATTGATGCTGATGGACCACCAATACCTGTAGATGTAACACTTACTTTTACACCATCAAGGTAGCCTGTATAAGTTACATATTCTCTATTATCTGCAATAAGTTTTGCATCATCAAAATATGCAGCAATTTTTTTACAACGTTTTGGATCTCCTGGCATGATTACATATTTACCAACATCTCCATTCCTTACTGCTATGTGATATTGAAGACCTTCTTCTGCATATTTCATAATAAACTCCTAAATAATGTGATGACCGTTAGACCATGATAGTAGCACGTGAAACTATTTTCTGTCAATAATTTGTATAAATATATTTTTGTAAATTTTTGTTGATTTTTAGGCAAAAAAATTGATTAAGATCCGTTAAATTAAATGGAAAAGGTGTTGTATGATTAATCAAGTTTTATCAAATTCTAATAATGTTTTTTTCGGAAATATTCCCCAAAATGGTAATTCATTTGTAAAAACTAATGCTATAAAGAATGATAGTTTTGAATTAAGTAAGAAACAAGAAAATCAATCTGTGAAAAAATCTTCTTATTTAAAACCAGCTTTGATAGCGACAGGTGTTGCAATACTTGGAGCAGGTGCTTTTATTATAGGAAAAGGTAAATCTTCTGCTTTTAAGATTTCTGCTGAACAAAAGAATCAATTAAACGAAATGGTAAACAATGGTGAAGTAAAACAAGAAACTGTTGATTTTATGATAAAGATTTTGAAAGATAAAAAGATGACACCTCAAAAACTTTATAAATCTGTTTGTGAATATATGGGTATAAAGGAAGCCCCAGAATTGAATATCATAGATATAAATCAAGGAACAATGGGTGTTTATAATCCTAATAAGGGTAATATTTCGTTCCCAGCAAAAACTGGAATTGGTACAATGTTTCATGAATTAACTCATTTTCAACAGTTCCAAAAAGTATATAGAGCGTTTGGAAAAGATGCTATGATTGATGCTCAAGTTGAAAAATTGCATAATCGTATGCAAATGAATCCTAAGTATGCAGAACATAAATTAGGAAAACCTTTTAATGAATCAAGTGCTGAAGAAATTAGTACTCTATTAGAAAAAGAAAAAACAAGACTCAATTTTGAATTTAATGAAGACTTTTATAAAAAAGTTTCAGATGCTAATGGTGAACTTTCTCCAAAAGAGAAAGAAGAAGCAAAGGCATATTTAGAAGCGATGAAATGTCCTGACCATAATTCTACTATAATCGAAAGAGAAGCATATCATAATGAAATCTCATTTGAGAATGAAATTTCTAAAATTAATGAAGTGTTGTTTCCGAAGAAATAGTTAAATATTTATAGTTTTTTATTTGTTTATATTTACGTAGCATAGAGATGCCATTTCTTGTTTAAGTGTGTTGATTGGTATTTCAATTCGTTCTTTTGTATCTGCTGTATTTACTATTGTTGCGTATTTAGCATTCATTTTTTGTATAGAATATTCTTTGTCTGTTTTTAAATTTGTCTTTGCATAAAAACGGGCTCTTATTGGAGTCTTGTTGTTTTCTCCATTTTTAAATTTTATACTTGCAGCGTATTTTGTTGGGTTTTTTGTATATTCATTGATAAATTTATTTAGGTTTGCTTTAGCATATATATTTTCGATATTGTCATTATTTTCAGTATTTATTTCTGGTGAATTTTCGCCAGTTAAAAGATAGTATGCTTGTTTTGTAGCAGTTGTTTTATCAGCGTTTTGATTTTCTGTTGAATCAAAAACGTAATTAGGAATGTTTTTATCAGGTGTTATATTATTGTCTTTTATGTCTTGTTTGAATTTATCTAAAGCTAATTCAAACGCTAAAACATCGCCATCACCTTTAGAATATTTCTTTTTAAAACTGGTAACTTTACCATTCTCGTTTTCATGAGTTACGTATTGTTTAGTGGCTTCTTTAAGTTCTTTTTTGGTAATATTATACTCTCTATCTATTCCCTTAAATTTGATAGTTATGCTATTATCGTCGTTACGTTTCATAGAATTTTTAATAATTTCTTTACCTTCATCTGTAGAAGATAAAGAATTTAATGCACTAATTAGTCCGGAATTAGAAAATTCGCCTTGTTTTATGTTAGATATTTTACCGTTTGTACGAGTATTGCTATATGTTGAATACCAATCAGCTGCATAACCAAGTGCAGCACCTGATGCAACAAGATATAATGCCTTGTTTATAACTCCATTACGAACGTGATAACTATGACTTTGCTCAGGGTGGAGTTTTTCTACTGCTTTAATCCATTTATCAATTTGTCCAACTGCCCATTTGATAGGTGGACATTTTTGTAAAGAAGGGAATTTCTTGCCAAGTCCGTATGTTGCAGCAAAAAGAACACTTTGAAATAATCCGAAAGTACCACCAATCATTGTGGCACTTGCACGGTCTTTTTTGCCAGTATTGTTTGCTATTACAACTGCTATTTTGTCATTTTTAGTATCTTGTACTAAATTGTAGCAGTCTAGAGCAGACGGAGTATTAATACCTATTACATTTAAACCTAACATAACTATTCCTTACTTATATAAAGTAAGTTTTTGTATGAAAATTGCATGTACAATGAGTAATTGTAAACTTTTTGTATAAATTTAATCTGGAATTACTGCAATTTTTAATAATCCATCAGGTTTGTTTTTGAAAATTTCGTAACCTCGAATTATTTCACTTAATTTGATTTCTTTTGAGATTAAGAAGTCTGTATTAAGTTTGTTTTGAGAAATTAATTCTATAAGTTTTTTACAATGGATTGCATCTACGCCACCAGTTTTGAAGGTTAAATTTTTGCCGTACATCTTTGGTAATGGTAATATTTGAGGATTTTCATACATTGCTACAATTGCAACAATGGCATTTGCTCTTGCAATTTGCCAAGCAATTTGGAATGTTTCATCAGTACCACCACATTCAATTATTCCATCTGCTCCACGATTATTTGTTTGTGATTTGATTATATTTGTATAATTTTCTTTCTCAGGATTAATAGTTAGATCTGCTAAATTATTATCTTTTGCGATTTTTAATCTTGTTTCGTCAATATCAAGAGCAATTATTTTATTCGCTCCCATAAGTTTTGCACATTGCATTGCACATAATCCGACTGGGCCACAACCAATAATAGCAACTGTGTCATTTTGTTTGATTTCACAAAGTTCTGCGCCAAAATATCCACTTGATAAAATATCACCTACAAATAATGCATTTTTATAACTTACGTTATCAGGCAATTTTGTTAACCCCATATCAGCATAAGGAACTCTTACATATTCTGCCTGACAGCCATCAATTTGACAGCCAAGATTCCAACCACCATTTGTACAATTGTTTATAAAACCTTTTTGGCAAAAATAACATTCACCACAAAATGTTTCACAATTAATACTTACTCTATCACCAATGTTGAAATTTTTTATATTTTCTCCAAGTTCAACTATTTCACCAACAAATTCGTGTCCTAATGTTATCCCTTTTTTAGCAATTGGTACAGCACCATTTATTATATGTAAATCGCTTGTGCATATAGATGACATTTGAACTTTAATAATAGCATCTCGATTATGTTGTATTTGGGGTATTGGTTTTTCAATTAGTTCTATTTTGTTTGTATCAATATATGTAAGTGTTTTCATTGTTTATCCTTTTTAAGTTTTTATAAAAATATATTAACATTTTTTTACAAAAACGCAATTCTGAAAAATTACAGGATTTATTATTCGTGTGATGAATAGTGTAGGTAGAAAAATCTCAAATTATGTAAGAACTGGTATGTTATCTTTGATGATGTGTGCGTCTTCTTGTACTCAAAAAGAAGCTCCTAATATTGTTCGTAAGGTTAGTAGTAATCCTGTTGAACAAAAAGCAGACAGTGTTGGCAAATTGTTATCTATGTTAGAACGTGGAGATTTTCATTCTACTTATGTTTCTAAAAAAACAAAAAAAGAGATTATTAGTGTAAATGAAATTTCAAAATATATTCCAAATGATTCGGTTGGTGAATTATTTTATCAGGTTTATGTTGGCAATGCTGATAAGGCAATAAGAAAAGCAAATAATAAAAAAGGTACACTAGTTACGGTTGGTCATGGTATTACTGGTAAAGGTTATATAGAACTTGCTGGAAATAGAAAAGCCTATGAGGGTGATTATATTTCTGCTCATTCGGTGGATAGCCTTACAAAAAATGCTATAGATACTAGACAAGATATTATAAAGAAAAACGTTACGCCAAAAATTTATAAAACATTAAAAGGATATGAAAAAGATGCAGTCTTATCATATTTATATAATGTTGGTGAAAAACTAATGAAAGATAAAGTTGATGGTAAAAAATCAATGTTTGAATATTTAGCAAATAATGAAAAAAGTAAGACTCAAGCACAATTTAGAGTTTTTTCATCTTCTCCAAATGCTCAAACTGGTTTGGCGAAACGTAATCTTATCCAAATGATAATTTTTGGTAATGGAAAAATTTATAACCATCCTGACGCACAAAAGAATTTTAAAAAACAATTAGCAATTATAAAAAGACACGAAAATTCAGAAAATCTTGTTAATGAAATTATTGACGTTGTAGAAAAATACGGTGTTGATGCTAAAAAGTTTAAGAAAACAAAAGAGCAAATGCAAAAATAGAGTTATTGTTAATAAAACTTTAAATTTCATGCAATTTTAGATTAAAAAATTACTTTATATATATAAGTGGTTTATTAAGTTTAGGATTTATTATGGATATTAGTTTACTTAGAAATGTCGCAAGGGATTTTAATCCAGCAAAATTGTTGGAATATAAAGGTGTTTTGACTTCGCCAATTAAAGACTCAACTTTGGTAAGACAACCTGCAAAAGATTTATTTCAACATTCTTCTACATCTGCAGTAGAAACTACTAAGCAGATAGCACACTTTGTACCAATTTATTCTCCACAGGGTGCACCGTTAGGTTTAAATCCTGCTCAAAGAAAAAGTATTGCAAGTGTTGTTACTCGAAATCCTGAGGAACAAAAATTGTTGATGGATTTTGTTGAAAAAGAAACTATTCATGTAACAGATGCTGTTGAACAAGGTGTTATGAAAGCACAATTTGCAAATGTAATGAAAAATCATCCTGATATAAAACCAAATGAGGTATATATATATTCACCACATCCAAAAGGTTATGTAAAAAGTTATACAAAAAGTGGTGAAACATTCGCTAAT
The DNA here is from genome assembly GCA_050873965.1 of Cyanobacteriota bacterium. Classification (GTDB taxonomy): domain Bacteria; phylum Cyanobacteriota; class Vampirovibrionia; order Gastranaerophilales; family Gastranaerophilaceae; genus UBA2883. The sequence goes on from JBNMJS010000006.1 coordinate 15,501, forward strand.
GCAAATGGTATTGATAAATCTCATATAGTTACAGATTTTGAAAATGTACCAGAAGGCTCAACTGTATTTATGCCAGATGATTGTTCTATAACTGGTGCATCTATGGTATTTGATTTGCTAGAAAAATTACCACCTGATTTTAAAGGTCGAATTGTTATGGCTCCGACTGTAAAGGGTGCAGGAAATTCTCTTGCGAAAAGACCATTAGCAGAAGATGTTTTAAATTCGTTCTCTAGTATAAATTCTAAAGGTGCTGATAGAAAATCTATTGCTGAGCAATTAAAAGGTTTAATTGCTGATAATAAAAAAGACAATAAAGATGCGTTAGATGCATTGGTTAATGGTTCTAATTATGCTGGTGTTGATATAGAAATTGCGACAGGTTCATTGCGTGCACCTAATTTTAGAGAAACAGAAACATTTAGGAATTTACCTAAAAGTCAACAAAGATTATTGGATTCTATGGTTACAGCAGATGGTGTAAATACAGGTTATCATGACTCTGGTGTAATGGTGCTATTCCAAGAAAAAGGACCAAATAATAATATTGGTATAATGGATGTTGTTGGTTCTGTTATGGGTAAGAAACCAAAACCAAGTGGCGTTTTGAGTTACGCTGATACTATGGAACTTAATAGAAACGGCATGAGATGTGCATTGGCAGCTTGTCCTAAAACAAATAAGCATGGTAATTCTTCTGAATTAATATTGGAATCATTTGCAGATGGTAAAAAGACAGGTTATGTTCCATATAGTGTTAAAGAGGGTAAACCTGTTGAATTTGTAATTCAATTCGCAGATGGTAGAACACAAAAAGTTTCATATAATGCCAAACTTGAAGATAAGTTGAAATTTGAAACAGAAAAATTGTATGGTTTTGAACCAGATGCTAGTGCTACTGATATAAAAACATTTAAGGGCTTATATAAAGATAGAACAGTAAAATCTAAATTCGGTTATAGAACAGATGTTTTAGCAATCCCTAAAGATGCTCAAATTGTTAGTGTTGATGGTCAACCATTAGAGTCAATTATGAAACTAAATTATTAATATGATAGTTTAGTGTTAATTCTTGCTTTATAATCGTTCATAATGTAATATGTTTTTATATTATGAGGGCGAATTGTTATGTATGATTTTATTGAAACTTTTATAAAAACAGTAGAAAATTTGTATTCTTTAAAAGAATGTTATGAATACATTGATGAAATGGTTGAAAAACAAGAAGATTTTAAAGAATTAGATTTGAATTTATTTAAGTATAAAGATATATTCATTCGTACCGGTAAGATTTTTAGTATTGTTAATACAGCAGATTGTATTGAAAACATTTCAAAATATAATTTGGCAACTGCACCAGAATTTGTTAAGACAATTCGTTTGAAAAATAATGATGATATGGTTTTGATAACAAGAGTTAATGGTTCAGAAGTTTCTGATTTTGAACGCTATTTAGATAAAAAGAATGTATTATCAGAGAAAGAAAGAACAAAAGTTATTGAAGATTTTGATAAATTAGCAGAAAAGAATTTGTATAATCCATCTATGACTGATGATTTGAATTATTGGTTTGTTATTGCTGATAAAATTTATATTGATAAATGGGTTGAGTTGTCTTCTTTTGATTCAGATGATGAAAAACAAGAAAAACGTAAAGTTTTGTTAGAAATGTGCGATTTATGATAAAATTTTAGCAAATTTATTTATTTACATGATTTATTATGGCTGAGAACTATAATGAAAGTAAATAAATTTATATGTTAAAAATTTCCCCAAGTATTCAAAGATATTCAAAAACTCAATTAAAATCATTCAAACCACAAATAAATATTCCTGTGGATTATAAGTTCGGTGTTGAAAAAACACAATTTAAGCCAATATTGATGTCTGAAACTTTGTCAGATTTGGATTATAAAAATACAATTTGCAAGGCTGCAGATATAGCAAATGTACAAATACATAATTTGAAATCTGTTATTGGACCACAAGAATTAAAACGAGTAGTTAAAGAAAATTCTAATAATCGTGAATTTTGGGTTCCTGGAGAACGTCCTAACGCAATGGAAGCAATACCTGATTCTTATGGATTAGAAAATGTATTTTCCAAAGATTTTGGTGCAAGTATTCATATTCATACAGTGCGTTCTGACGGTCAATTGACCGTTGAAGAAGTTTTAAATCAAGCAGCAAAATATGCCGATAAATACGCTCAGAAAGGTAAAGGAAGATTTATTGTCGGTATTACTGATCATAATACAGTCGATGGTTGTAAAGATGCTGTGAAAATTTTGGCTAGTAATCCAGAAAAATATAAGAATTTAGGTGTTGTTTTAGGTTCAGAAATTTCTACAAAAGAACGTTCAATTGCAGAATATCAATTGAGAAAACCTGAAAAATTGCACGTTTTGGCATTATGCGTAAATCCATTTGATAAAGAGGTAAATTCATTCTTTTCAAATTTAGCAACCACTCCGAAAACACCAATGTTTCCAAAAGAAATTAATGTAAAAACAGCAGTTGATGCATTTAGCAATCAAAAATATGGTTGGTTTTCATTAGCACATCCTGCATACCCAGATATGCAACATCGAGTAAAAGCAGGTGATGATTATTGTGATGCAACTGCTAAAACTATCAAACATTTTAAAGATACTGCTAAAGATAAAGCATTATATGTAGAGAATTATTATGCTAGTTATTTTGGGAATCTAAACACCGATAAAAAACTTAAAAAGACAATTGAACAAACCTGTGATGCTTTAAATTTATATAAAGCAGGTGGTATTGATACACATGGTGGTTCAATATTTTATAGCAGTAATAAATGTAATGCTAAAAGATTAAAAGCAATGAATGAAAAATAATTATTTGATTAATCCTGCTTTAGCTAAGAAGAATGCGTGAACATAATAAGCATAAATTATGCCAAGAATTGCACCCCAAAATACTTGTAGAGGAGTATGTCCTAATAGTTCTTTTAATTTTCCACCAATTTCTTGGATTTCGTGTTTATAAAAATCTTCTAAAATTCTATTTAAACAAGCTGCTTGTCTGCCTGCTGCACGTCTTACACCTGCAGCATCATACATTACAACTAATGCATAACCTAGTGCAATTGCAAATGCAATTGATTGAAAACCTAAGATTAGACCAACCATTGTTGATAGACCTACAACACTAGCAGAGTGAGCACTTGGCATTCCACCAGTTGTTGTGAATAATCTTAAATCTATTTTTTTATTAAAGATTAAATGTAAACTAAATTTGATTGTTTGGGCAATCAGAGGAACTGTTAAACTAACAAATAATACTTCATAGCCTGTGTTTACAAATTTAGATATATCCATAAAATCCCTTCTTCTTATTTTAAATACATAATTCAATGTATTTATATTCTATCATGATATAACTTATTATTCGAAAAATTTAATATATTGTATCAAATGATTTACAATTAACTACTTTTTATGGTGGGTTTTCTTATTTTCCTAACTATACAAAATTTGAAATATATGATAAGATTGTATCAGATGTAGTAGAAAATTTTTAGGAAATATATGCGATAAAATTATTTAAAAACATCATTTAGGTAATCCGTTGGTAGGCTATATGTACCAACAGTCGTGTATATATAATAAAAACAATAGAAAAGGATAAAAACAGATGAGTATTATTCCAATCTCAGTGATTGTAGTAATGATAGCTGTAGTTGTCGTACAACAAGTTTTGTACGTGAAGTTATCAAAACAATCTAAGGTTAGTGCTGCCAGTTTGGCTGAAAAAGAAGAATTAATCAAAAAAGAAGCAATGATTTCAGCAAAAGAAGCATTGCAAGATGAAAGAGAAAAGTTCAATGAAGAAGAACGTGAACGTAGACGTGAATTGAACAATTATGAAAATAAACTTACAAAAAGAGAAGATGAATTAGAAAACAAAATTCAATCTGTAACAGATAAAGAATCTAATCTTGATAAAAGAGAAGATGAAATTGATGAAAAAGAAAGTTATTTAGAAGAAACTATTAGAAAACAAGTTTCTGAGTTAGAAAGAATTTCTGGGTTATCTGTTGATGATGCTAAAAAGATGCTTTTAGAACAATTAAAGAAAGATTTAGCACAAGAACAAATGCAGTTGATTCGTGAGAATGAAGCAAAAATTCGAGAAGATGCTCAAGAAAAAGCTAAAGATATTATTACTACAACAATGCAACGTTGTATGATGGAACAAGTTGTTGAATCAACAGTTTCTGTTGTTTCATTACCAAACGATGAAATGAAAGGTCGTATTATTGGTAGAGAAGGTCGTAATATCAGAACCTTAGAAACGTTAACTGGTGTTGACTTGATTATTGATGATACTCCAGAAGCAGTTGTTTTATCATCTTTTGATCCAGTTAGACGTGAAATTGCAAAATTAGCGTTAGAAAAACTTATTCAAGATGGACGTATTCACCCAGTTAGAATTGAAGAAGTTGTTGAAAAATCAAAAGCTGAAATTGAAAAGAAAATATTTAGAGAAGGTGAAAATGCCGCTTTAGATATGGGTGTTATGGGATTAAGTAAAGAACTTATTAAAGATTTAGGACGTTTGTATTATAGAACAAGTTATGGTCAAAATGTCTTAAATCACTCTATAGAAGTTGGTCATATTGCCGGCATGTTGGCTGCTGAATTAGGTGCTAATGTTTATGTCGCTAAAAGAGCAGGTTTATTGCACGATATAGGTAAGGCTGTTGACCAAACTCAAGAAGGTACTCATATTCAATTAGGTGTTGAATTAGCAAGAAAATTTGGTGAAAAAGAAGAAATTATTCATGCAATTGAAGCACACCACGATGATGTTACTGCTAATACAATTGAAGCAGTATTAGTAAAAATTGCAGATGCTATTTCTGCTGGTCGTCCTGGTGCAAGACGTGATACTTTAGAAATCTATATTAAACGTTTACAAAAGATTGAAGAAATTGTTAATAGTTACGAAGGTATTAAACAATCTTTTGCAGTTCAAGCAGGACGTGAAGTTCGAGTTATTGTTGAAGCTGAAATGTTTGATGATTTAGCATCTGGTAAATTGGCTCGTGATATTGCTAAGAAAATTGAAAATGAGTTAGATTATCCAGGACAGATTAGAGTTACAGTTGTTCGTGAATTTCGAGCAGTTGAAATAGCTAAATAGTAACAAAGGTGGTTATAATCAGTCATCATGACAAATAAAGAATTGAAAATTTTATTTTTCGGAGATTTGGTAGGCAAAGTCGGTAGGAATTCCGTCATTGCCTATCTTGCTGATTTAAAAAATAAAAATCAATTGCCAGATTTTGTTATTGTTAACGGTGAAAATGCATCTCACGGATTTGGTCTAACAGAGAAAAATTATAATGAACTTTTGAACGCTGGTGTTAATTGTATTACATCAGGCAATCATATATGGGATAAGAAAGATATTTATTCGTATATAGATAATGCAGATAAGCTTATACGACCTATAAATTATCCTGATTGCAAATATGGCTATGGTAGTCGTATTTTTGAAGTTAATGGCGAAAAAGTTGCTGTTATAAATGCGTTAGGACGTGTTTTTATGCAACCAATGGAATCTCCTTGGGTTGTAGTTAAAGAAGAAGTTGAAAAATTAAAAAAAGAAACTAATAATATTATTGTAGATTTTCATGCTGAAGCGACAGCTGAAAAATTATGTTTTGGTAGATATTTATCAGAATTGGGAGTTTCAATGTTTGTTGGTACTCATACGCATGTTCAAACTGCAGATGAAACCATTATAAAAAATATGGCATATATTTCTGATGTAGGTTTTTGTGGTGCAGTAGATAGTATTATTGGTATGGAATATCAAACCTCTTTAAAAAGATTAGTTACATTATTACCTGAAAGATATGAGGTATCTGAAACTTACCCTGCTCATATCAATGCTGTTGAAGTTTCGTTAGTTGATGGAAACGCAACAGAGATTAAAAGAATTAATATAATAGTAGATAATAAAAATGGAATGGAGGTCAGCGTTGATACTAGCGTTTGATACAAGGAGGGTGAAATGAAATCAGATTTTCATATTCACACATATTATTCTGATGGAATATTCTCACCCGAAAAAATAGTTGATTTAGCCGTAGAACACGGTTTAGAGGTTATTGCATTAACTGATCACGACAATATTTTGTCTTATGATGTAGCAAAAAAATATATTGAAGAAAAACACGAAAATCTTGAACTTATTAGAGGTGTGGAAATTAATACACTTTATAAAGGTATGGAAGTTCATATTCTTGGCTATTTCATGGATGTGAATAATAGAGATTTCGTCAATATGTTGAAAACTCAACAACAAGCCAGAATTAAACAAACAAAGGAAATTTTAGCACTTTTGAATAAAAAAGAAGGTATTAAAATTAAGTTTGAAGATGTAAAAAATATGGTTGCAGAAGGTGGTAGTATTGGACGTCCACATATTGCAAAAGCAATTACAAATGTTGGTGGTACAGCAAATGTAATAGAAGCATATAGCAAGTATATTCATGCAGATTCACCTGTATATGTTGAAAGAAAGACTGTGTCACCTTTCGATGTTGTTGAAATTATATATGATGCAGGGGGTATTCCTGTAATAGCACACCCTTATGATGTGCCGATTGCAGATGAATTAATTCCTCAATTGGTTAATTGTGGTTTACGTGGTATTGAAGCATATCATAGAAAACATTCTGCACCATATATTGAACATTTTTCAACATTAGCAGAAGAATATGGTTTGATTGTTACTGGTGGCTCTGATTTTCACGCACCAAATATTATGAACGGTCAAATTATTTTAGGTAAAAATTTCGTTCCTGAGTGGATTTATGATAATCTAATTAAAGAGAAAAAACGATTAGATATGGCATAAATTTGCAATATAGAAAGGCAATATTATATAAATGGAAAAGGGTTTTACTCTTGTAGAGGTTATAATTTTATTTGTGATATTTTTAACGGTAGCAGTACTTGTTATTCCGTTATCGGTTGATGACGCTGTTACTGCAAAAAATACTGCAAAATGGCAACATGTTCAGAGTGGTTTTTCTAGTATTCCTATTAGTATGATGAATACTGAAAAATATAAAACTACTCAAAAAATTGAATTGGAAGATTTTATAACTGCATTGATAAAAATTCATCCATTAAAGAATGTTGTTAATTATAAAATTAAATATATGAACGGTGATGCACCAGAAACAAAATATGTTTTTGATGAAATATATAATACTGATGATGGTGCAACATTAGCATTTAAATGGTTAGATACAAGTAATATCAATGGCGAAGATAAATTATATGGCATTTTAATGTATGATGTGAATGGAAAACGTGGACCTAATGTATGGGGTAAAGATGTTTTTGGTATGAACATTTATGCTAATAAAGTTGAACCTATCGGTAAATCAGAAGATCCTATCACTATTGAGTCTGATTGTTCTCGTCAAGGTAGTGGTGTATATTGTTCTGCGTATTATTTGAACGGAGGAAATAGATAATTGTTAAAACGAGTTTGTGTTTATTGCTCTTCTTCAAATAGTCTTGATAAGTCATATTATAATGATGCAGAATTACTTGGTGAATTGTTAGCAAAATCAAATTTTGATTTGGTTTATGGTGGCAGTTGTGTTGGAACAATGCATTCTGTCGCTAGTAGTGCTAAAAAACATGGCTCAAAAATTTATGGAGTTATGCCCGAAAAATTATATAATTTTGGTGTTTCTTCTGATTATTGTGATGAATTTATTTTGACTGAAAATATGCGTGAACGTAAAGCAAAATTAGATGAATTATCTGATTCTATTGTTGCAATGGCTGGTGGTTTTGGAACATTAGAAGAAGTATCTGAAATGATTGTTCAAAAACAGTTGGGTTATAATCAAAAGCCTATAATATTTTTAAACACAAATGGATTTTATGATAAATTATTTGAATTTTTTGAAAATATTGTAGATGGAAAGTTCGCAAAAGATACTGCTAAAAAATTGTATTATATTGCTAATACCCCTCAAGATGTTGTTGAATATTTGAAGAATTATAAACCATTAGATAAAGAAATTAAACCAGAAGATATTTATACTTCTGTAAAATAAAAATATGCCCTCACTCAAGGAGTATAGCGAGGGCTGCAACGTAAAAGAGACATTTCGCCAACATTATTACATGTATTTTTTTATCTTTCCAATAAATTATTAAAATGTTTGTATTTTGATTTAATAACAAATTTAGTCTATAATCTTGGTATGAAAAAAATTTTAGGGATATTTTTTATATTTTTTGTTTTATTTATAACAAGTGTAGTTAATGCTGGAGAAGTCACTGTTGGTACTCCGGCTCTTTATCCAACAGAAGAAATTGACACACTTTTTTATGATAATAATGCAATAAATAGTTCTGTTAAAAAGATAAATTTACCAGACGTACAGAAAAATCAAAAACCTAAAAAAGTAAGAATTAAAAAAGAAAACTCTAAAGAAACTTCTTTAAAAACTCAAAAAGATACAAATGTTAAAAAAGAAGAAAAACAAAATGTATCACCTGTTACACCAAAAAAGAGTGAACAAAAGGTTGATGAAGTTAAACCTATAAAACAAGAAAAAACTGAAAATAAGGTTAAAAAAGAAACTGTTCAGAAACAAGTTAAAACAGAAGATAAAAAAGTCGAAAATAATACAAAAACTGAATCCGTAAAGAAAATAAATAATACGAAAAAAGTTGAAAAATCAACGGAACAAAAAACAGAAAAAGAAGTAAAAAGCCAAGAGTCTAAAAAAGAAGTTCTATCAAAAGATAAACAGGAAGAAGAACGTCGTAGATATAGAGAATTAGAAGAATTAACAGAATTAAATCAGAAGGCTGTTGCACTATATACAGACAATAATTTAGAAGAATCTTTAACTTGTTTTTTGAAGATACCTGAAAAGATGCGTACACCTGAGATGTGGTTGTTAATCGGTAATATTTTGATGGATCAAGGTCGAAAAGATGATGCCGCATTTATGTATGGTAGAGCAATCTTGACTGATTCAACATATTACAAAGCATATTATAATTTAGGTAATATTTATTTGAATGATGACAAATTTAATATGGCAATAGAACAATATAAAATGGCATCAAAATATAATCCTAATAATGCGTATGTTTTTTATAATTTAGGTTGTGCATATTTAAAAGCAGGTGATTTGAAGAAGGCAAAATATGCATTTATTAGAGCGATTGAATTAAAGAATAATATCGCAGATTTTCATTATAATTTAGCATTTGTTTATAAAAAATTGGGTAAGGAAAAACAAGCAAAAACTTATTTAGAAAATTATAATAAATTGACTGGACAGATTTAATCTTGTTATTGTCCAATTGAATTTGCAAATTCTTTATATACATTCATTCTATAATCAAATGCTGCCTGTGAGGTATTAAAGATATTATTATATGAACTTTCTATATCACCATATCCACTACGATTTTCACTTTTCATCATTTGCTCGTGGGTATTTGTGTATGGTGAAAGTGGGAAAATATCAGCCATTTGCATATAAGTTGGTAATCTATAACTAATGTCTTCATAAGCATTAAATGCGTTTTTAATTCTGTTTAATCGTGTGTCAAAATTTAATCCACCACAATCATTATCATCAGATATAATAGGACCTGCTGCATATTCATCATTCCAACGTTGTTTTTTAAATTCGTGCATTACACTATTAAAATCATCTGCTTTACCCCAGTCGTTACCAGCAGTTAGACCTAAATCATTAAATCGTGTATCATCATTACATTTTTCGCCAACAAGTGATATATCATTTCTACCAGTTTTAGAACGAATTTGGTTTGTTATGTATTGCATTTGTTTGTAGTTAGGGATTCTTCCGTGTCCACAGTAGTTACCCATATCATAGTCACCAACGTGTTTTGCACTATCAAAGAAGATTGAATCAAAACCTAATTCTACAGCCCAACAACAAGCATCAATAAAGGCTTTTTCATCTTTATCCCAATTGAATGGTCTGCCTTTTACTGTCATTTGTCCTTCAGAAAGAGGCATTCTTATACCAGTTTTTAGACCTCTGATATGTGCCAAATCATTAAATGCTTTGACTTGTTCATCATCTCCCATTCTTTCTCTACCTCTAGAAAGATTTCTTGAGGTTAAGTTTTTGGAGATACCTGAGTGTAAATCTACTGTATATAGTGAACGGTCACCAGTCTTATTGTCGTCATAGTTACCCATAGTAGGATATAGTTGCGATAATACTATACAATTGGCATAACTTTTAGATGATGGCGGAATTGCTGGTAATAGTTTTATTACGTTTAGCAATCCTTCTTGTTTTTCATTACCTTGTGAAAGTGCAACAGTTCTAGGATTTATCTCAATATAATTTGCACGTCTGCCCCATTTATCACCATAATTTGGAGATAGGATATATGATGGAATATCATAATAATTATTTAATGTGCAAATACTTTGAATCGCTTGCTCCGGTGAACGTTTTAGTAAGTCTTCTGGATTAGTTGTAACCCATTTTTTACCAGATAATGTATGGTATGTATGATAATCTGTTTCATCATCTTTGCAAATATTATTTCTACCTGTTAATATCCAAAAAAGTTTTTTTGCTGGTTGTTGGTCTCCGTAATAGCCTTTAAAGTTTATGTTTGCTTTGTTATAGGCAGCAATATTATTTAGCCCATTTTCATTATATGAACGGCTACTTTGTTGGTTTAATTCTTGTTTCTGTTTGTTGTTTGTAATATTCGTGCTTTGAATATTGAGAATATTACATTTATTTATTTTCATACTTATTTAAAAACATGAATGTAATTTTTTTTGCTAGGTAAAATTTGAAATAAATATAAAATCTTGAACATGTTGTTATGGCATGCTTTGAGGATATTTTTTACAAAATTGATACAAATTTTAACAATTGAACTAGCAAAAAAATTTTACTTCATGCATTATTTAAGAGTGCGTGTATAATTGGTATATACGATTATACAGTCTAAAGAATTTTTATATCAACCTCAAATTTTCTTTAGAAAAATAGTGTTAACAATTCATAATAAAAGAAAGAAATTTCAGATGGTTTACAGTAAAATAGATTTGATAATCAGAATAGTCGACGGTGTGGGATGCTAATGGAAACATTTGAATTAACAGATTACAATTTTTATTCAAGCAATTTAGATATGGACTTAATATCTAATATTGTTGAATGTTTAAAAGAAATTATTGATGAAGACAAAAAAGAAAAACAACCTTTGTTCTTGCATGTGAAAGATGGTTTTATAATGAACATTGCAAGAAAAGTTGTTCAAGAAAAGAAAAAAACATTCTTGATTGGTATTACAGGTGAAAGTGCATCTGGTAAAACAGTATTTGTTGATAATACTATTCAAGCGTGTATGAAAGAAAAAAGAGAAGGTATCTATACAGTAATGCGTTGTGATGATTACTATAAAGATACATCTAAAGAATTGCAAGAAGCAGGAAGTTATGAAGCATTGTTCAAATCAGGTTTCAGTTTTGATACTCCTGATGTAATTGACTTACAGCTTTTGAGAGAACATCTATTGTGCTTAAAAGCAGGTACTGCAATTGTATCTCCAAGATATGATTTTAAAACTTGTGTATCTGATATAAATGGTGATATTAAAAAACCTGCGAAGGTTATTCTTACTGAAGGTTTATATGTATTAAATGAAGAAGTAAGAGATGTTATGGACGTAAAAGTTTATGTATTTACTCCATTGAATGTTATTAAAGAACGTTGGTATAAACGTGCTGCTTCTCGTGGTAAGACTGGTGAAGCTGCTGATTTACAATTCGCAGATGTTAATAGAACTGCTCAAAAATATATTAGACCAAATTATGAAATTGCTGATTGTATTATCAACGGTATGGTTACACAAGAATATATTCAAGAAATTACTGATAAAATCTTAAATAGACTTTCTGAAATATGTTAGTTTGAATGATAAATTTACGAAAAAGGAACTCATTATTGAGTTCCTTTTTTATTTGTTTTTTTATGTTTATTTTGTTTTGCTTTTAATTCTTCTTGTTGTCTTTGTATAAGTTCGTTTCGTTCTTTATTAAATTTTTCGTAATCTATATCTTGTCCATTATCAATTTTATTCACATCAACATTGATGTTGTCATCGCCACCTTGTGATGTTACACCTTTGTGTTTACTTTTTCGATATTCTCTCAGTTTTAATCTATAATCAGCATTTAATTGTTTTAGTTTTTCTTTGTAAACTTTTTTTCTTGCTCTTTTTGCTGCTTTTTGTTGTTTTTTTAGTTCTTTTTCTCGTTTCTTTTCTATTTTTGCTTGTCTATCAGCTTCCCATTCAACAAAATCTCTTGATTCGTAACTATCAAATGCTAGTTTGAAACCTACGATACTAACATCATAATTTGTGCCTTCAAGGTCGATAAGTTCACATCTGTTTCCATGAATATCAACAGACCAAGTCCCTAAAAATGCTGGTGTATCACTAGTATATGCATATCCACAAACTAATATTCTTTCTTGATTATTTTTATCAAATCCTAATGGATATATATCCCATCTTTTTTCTGCCAAATCAACACCTGTTCTATTGTGCCAATAGTTGATTATTGCTGCTCTTACTTCTGGTAATTCCCAGCTTCTATTTGATTCAAAATCATGTATCCAAAGGTTTGTTTTCCATATACCATCGTGAACGTATCCTAGTTTTTCTTTTGCAATGATATATCTATTATCTTCTGAAAAATCTATAGGTGTAATTGTTCTAAATGCACCTTCTGTTGAAATATCTTTATCTGTTTCAAAAATAGGTTTGTCTATTTTTTTTGCAACATTTGCTTTTTGCACTCTTTCAAGTTTGCTTAGTTTCATATCTAATGGTATTACAAAAACAGAGCAAGCAGTTGTGTTTGCATCTGCATAATAATATACAGTAGGATAAACTAGCATAGTAAAGTCACCTGACACTATCCCTTGTGCATTTATTTGTCTATCAAAGTTTAGTTTTCTTGGTAGATTTAATTCTGGTGAACCTGCTGGGTTATTATATCTTACAAGTTTATATGTCGGTTGAGGAACATATTTCATATTGCTTTGTTTTGTCGGTGCGGCATCTTCAATGACTAAATCTTCTCTAGCAATTCCTTTAGAAATTTTTTCATATTCTTCTGTTAACATATAGCCAGATTTTGGAAGTTCACCTTTTTCATATTCTTCTTTAAGTTCTTCCTTTTGTGCTTCATGTTGGTATTTGAATTGTCTTACAATGGGATCGTGTTCTTTAAATATATGAGGTTGTACTTCGTCACGTACTAACCTAATAGTTACTAAGAAACAGGCTGCAATTATACCCCAAAACATATTATACTAAACCCTCAATGATTGCTTTTTTAGTTGCTTTTGCACGTGTTTCTGCAGATAGTTTTTGTAAAATACTATGAACGTGTGCTTTTGCTGTTGATGTTGTTATTGTCAATTCTTTTGCAATTTGAACATTAGTCAAACCTTCAACAATCAATGCCAAAACTTCCATTTCACGTTCTGTTAATCCGTAATTTTGTTTTCCGGCATGATAGTTTATTTCTCCAGAAACTTTTGGTGCAACTTGTTCTTTTGGTGATTGAATATTTGATAAAACAAGTTTTGCAATTGCCGGATCAATCCAAGCAACACCTTCGCTTACAGAGCGAATTGCTGTACAAATTTGTTCTCTTGATGCATCTTTCATTACATATCCGTCAGCACCAGATTGGAATGCTTCGAATATATCATCAGAACTATCTCTTGATGTAAAAATAAGGATTTTGCTATTAGGGTTAAATTGTTTAATTCTTTTTGTTGCTTCAATTCCATCAATTATAGGTAAACCAATATCCATGATTATTACATCAGGCAGTAATGATTTCGCTAATTCTACGCCTTTTATACCGTTTTCTGCTTGTCCAACTAATTCTATATTTTCGGCTTGTTCTAGCATTATAGATAGTCCAAGTCGTTCAAGTTCATGATCTTCTACAAGTAATGTTCTTATCATTTATTATCACCATTTATTTATTTGCAACGCATTTTTTATCGACTAATACATTTGTTAATAGGAATGAGAATTCACTTCCTTTATTTAATTTACTTTCAAGCCAAATTTTACCATTATGTGCTTCTACAATTTGTCTTGATAAATATAGACCAAGTCCTGTTCCTGTAGAACGTTTTTTGCTTGTGCCTTGTGAAAATCTTTTAAACAAGTGTGGAATATCCTCTTGAGGAATCCCATTTCCATTATCTTGTACTGTAAAGATTAAGTCTTTGTCTTGTAATTTTACCGTTACATTTACTTTTCCATCGTTATTTGTATAATTTATTGCGTTACCACAAAGATTACAAATTACACGTCTGATTTCACCTCTATCTGCGTGTATTCTTGTTTCTTCCGGAATTTCATAATTAACAGTAAATTCAATATTTTTGTTATCTGCTAATGGTTTTAGTTCAGAATATGTTTGTTCTACTAATGATTTGAAATTGAAGTCTGTCATACAAAGATTTAATTTTGATGCATCATATTTGTAAACTTCTAATAATGCATTTACTAAGCCTAGCAAATCTTCATTACTTTTCTTCATTGTAGATAATAAAAGTCTTTGTTTTTCTGATATTTCACCAATTGAACCATCTAAGAAGAATTTTAGAGTTTGGATTGCTGCCAATAATGGTGTACGCAAATCGTGTGTTAATGTAGCAATGAAATCGTCACGCAATCTATCAGATTCTTTTTGTTCTGTTATATCGTGCATTACTCCTACAAAACGTCTTGGTGTGTTATCTTCTGTGACGCAAGCAAAACTTATATCAATAGGAACTTCTTTTTCACTCATTGAATTTATTATTACACAATCCCTTATAAAAAATTCATTATCATCTGTTTTGAAAGTTTCAAGAATGTTTTTATCTTTTGTGTGAATTAATTTTGAAAGATTATGTTTCTTTAAATTGTTTTCAGACAAACCAAATAGGTTTTCACACGCTTGGTTAACGTGTTCTATATCACCGTTTGCATCAACTAAGATTATTCCGTCTGCACAATTTGAGAAGATACTATTTAATTTTGCATTTGATTCAGATAGGTCTGCAGTTCTTTTTGCAACAATATCTTCAAGATTGTGCGAATAATCTTCTAATTTTATTTTTGCTTCTTCAAGTTCAGATATTTTTTGTCTTAATTGACTTAATAAATAACTTCTTTCAATACCATTTTTTATATTCAAAATTAGGTCATCATTATCCCAAGGTTTTGTAATATATTTGTATAATCCGACTTCGTTAATTGCACGTATAGCATTTTCTTTGTCAGCATAACCAGTAAGCAAAATTTTACTTACTTCAGGGTATAATTCATTTGCTTTTGACAAAAATTCAAGCCCATTCATTTTAGGCATCATGAAGTCTGATATTATTAAATCAGGAGTGTTGTTTTGCAAATAATCTAATGCTTTTTGAGGTTCTGTAAAAAACTCAGCATTAGAGAACTCTTCTAAATAAAAAAGAGTTTTAAACGTTGAAATTAACGTTTCATCATCATCGACTACAACAATCTTCCCATCTTTCATAATATAATTGTATCTTAATGAGGTACTTATGACAAATTCGTAACATAAATGTAATATAATAAATTTTTATTTTTATTATAGAATATAACTATGGATTTGAATGAATTAAAGACACGTGTTGCAAAAAATAAGGAGTATCTTTGACTTAGATAGTTTAAAATCTGAGTTGAAAGCAGTTGAAGATAAACTTCAAACCCCAGAAGTTTGGGCTAATCAGAAATTGGCTTCTGAATTGGGACAAAAATCTAGAGAATTAAAAGAAAATATTGAAAATGCTAATACGTGGCAACAAATAATTGATGATGCTCAAATTGCTTATGAAATGGGCGATGATGAGTTAATTTCTGAGGCTCAAGATAATCTTGTGAAATTAGAAAAAATGCTTGATAAGTTTGATTTTCAAAAAATGCTTAGTGGTGAATATGATTCTGCTGATGCTATTTTGACAGTTAATGCAGGTGCAGGTGGTACAGATGCTCAAGATTGGACTCAAATGTTATTAAGAATGTACACTCGTTGGGCAGAAAATAAAGGTTGGAAGGTTGAACTTTTAGATAAGTCTGATGGTGATGAGGCTGGTATAAAATCTGCAACAATTAAAATTACCGGTAAATATGCTTATGGTTATGCTAAGGCAGAAAAAGGTGTACATAGGTTAGTTAGAATTTCTCCATTTAATGCTAATGGTAAACGTCAAACGAGTTTTGCATCTTGTGAGGTTTCACCAATTATTCCAGATATAGAAAAAACGATTGTTATTCCTCCAGAAGAATTGGAAGTCGATACTATGCGTTCTGGTGGTGCTGGTGGACAAAACGTTAATAAAGTTGAAACAGCAGTTAGAATTTTACATAAACCAACTGGTATTGTAGTTAAATGTCAACAAGAGCGTTCTCAATTACAAAATAAAGAATACGCTATGCAAATATTGATTTCTAAATTGTTAGAAATTAAGCAAGAAGAACACGAAAAGAAATTAGCAGAGTTAAAAGGCGAAAATTTTGATATAAATTTTGGCTCACAAATCCGTTCTTATGTTTTTCATCCATACAAAATGGTTAAAGACCATCGTACTGGTTATGAAATGGGTAACGTTGATGCCGTTATGGATGGTGATTTAGACGGTTTTATTGAAAGTTATTTGAAGTCACGAAATTAATTGTCACAAAATGTAGATTTTATCTTGCAATTTGTCGAAAAAAAGCTATAATGTGATATATGGCGAAGTCGTCGGTGATATTTAATTTTAGGAGAAACTGCAATGTACCAAGATGAAACTCTTATTTGCGAAGATTGTTCAGCTGAATTCGTATTTACGGCAGGTGAACAAGAATTTTATGCTGAAAAAGGTCTTACAAATAAGCCAAAAAGATGCCCTGAATGTAGAAAAAAACGCAGACAAAAAAATAGGAAAAAATTGTATGATGCAGTTTGTTCCAAATGTGGTGCTAAAACGCAAGTACCGTTTAGACCAAAACCGGATAGAGAAGTTTTATGTAGAGAATGCTTTGAGGCAAGTAAATAAAATTAAAAAGGTGCGAATAATTATTCGCACCTTTTTTAATAACCAATAATATAATATTAACAAGTGAATGATGTTGAACATCCACCCCCAGAGGAGAAAGAACCTCCACTAGAGAATGAACCTCCTGATGATACAGATGAACTACCACTACTAGATGAGGAAGTTCCACTGTATGCAACAGAGCCAGCAGTTTCAGTTGAACCTGATGATGAAGATGCAACATAAGATGCATATTGACTATAATCAATAGTTACTGATGTCGAAAATTCACAACTATCATAACTGCTTTGGTATAATAGACCACCCATTGTTGGTGAATTATTTGAATATGCAACAGAACCAGATGTTTCACTCTCGTTATTGTTGCCTAGTATTAATGAACCAAAAGGTTGTTCAGAATTTGTGTAATGTGATGTAAATCCAAGTGCCATAGTTTTAAAGTCCTCTTATCTTACATATATATAAAGTGAACTTTGATACACTCAATTTCAAATGTTAAAAAAGATGTTACATTGCTTAACAAAAATGTCAATTTCTGAAAACAAAAATACTTTATATAAATGTAAGGTTAGATTAGTTAAGGACTATATTAGTTATGAAAAATATTTAATTTTCAAACTACAAAAAAGATTGTAAATAATGTGTGTAAGTGTGTAAAAGTTGCGGTATGAAAAAATACCGTTTTTTTTTGCTTAATTTTCGAATAAATCATTTGCATTCATTGGAATGCTTGTCGGAACTCCTGAAAATAGATGTCGATGTAGTCTATTTTGTTTTGTTTGAATTGATTTACGAGCATTAAATGCTTTTACTAATTGTTTGTGTCTAAAATTTAGGTCACCGTCATGGATTGTTCCGAATATTTTTTCTTCAAGGTTATTTATTCTTTCTTCGTCTGTATAGTGGTTAAATTCTTTATGAAACCATTCTTGTTCCATTCTTGATAGTGAATTAGATAGTTTTGAAGAAAAGTGATTGTCTAATTGGTTATAATTACTTGCAAAATTAGGTTCAATTCTGCCAAAATTTGGTTGATTTAATTTGATATTTTTGAACCATGATTCATTTTTGTATGGGTTTAAATTCGTTTGTTTATAGTCATTCGGTAGCATTTCATTTGCTTGTACAGTTGACATAGTAATAGAAAGATAAAGTATAAAAAGTATTTTTTTCATAATGTACCTCATGTGTACAATAAATTAGATATGATTTTTTAACATTACCTTGTTGAATATTTTTTCGTGTTATAAATTGAATTTTTTGTATCTCATATAAATGGACTAAATTCTTTCATAAGAGTTGTATATTTAGATTATTATGTCGTCAACCGTAGAGAATAATAGTTGACTTTTCACGAAAAAACCTTAATAAAAGCATGTAGTGAGAAGTTATAGTACCCCACCC
>JBNMJS010000007.1:0-34025 GCA_050873965.1 Cyanobacteriota bacterium
TCATATAAACTATGGTAAAGGAACAAAATTTAAAGATTCATTCTGTATTACATCAGAGGAAAATAATACTATTAAAACTATTATATTTGACAAAAATGGCAATATTTTAAAATCTAATTCTTTAAAACTAGTAGAAAATAATACTGGAGGAAAACAACGCAGTACTGTATTTGAAAATTATAATGATGATTCAGGCAATAACGTATCCTTTATATCAAGGCATTCAAATGAAGTGAATTCTGACGCATTACCAACAAATATTAAAAATCAATATGTTAAAGAAGTAAAATCGCCTGATGGAAAAGTTTTATACAAAGAATATCACGTACCATCAAAAGATTATCCGAACAAATTTGATATTTATAGAGAAGAAAATGGACGAAGATACAAAATTGGCTCAACAGAAACTACAAACAACGGTCAATATCAAAATATCGAAAGAACTATTCACTCATCTGATGGTACTCAAACACAATATTTCTATGCCGAAAATGCTAATGGTAGAATGACAAATACTATAATTAAGGATAAAAACGGCAATATATTATTGAATAATAAACAACAATTTAATAAAGTAGATGATAACCATTATGTATCTAAAGAAAATGGTAAAACTTATGATATACAATATTTTGATGATAAAGTTGTTGTAAAAAATGATAATGGTGAAACTATTGAAATTCCAATTGTAGAAAATGGTAATGATGGACTATCAAAAGATTTACTACCTTTATTAAAACAACTTCCTGGCTCAATTCTTTTTGATATTAAGAAATATAATTTATCTAGTGCTTATATAACAAAGGATCCAGAATTGAAAAATAATGCAGCATATAGTCCGTTATACAAAGCAGTAGCTATGTCACCTGAATTGTTTGATAAAAAGGATTTATTTGGTTTAATACATGAATTAGGACATTTTAAAGATGACAGTATTAATGTTTATTCTAATAAAGAATTGCTTAAAATTTACAATTCAGAACGTGATGAATTATTAAAAAACTCATCTGAAACAGAATTTAATGAAATGGATTATTTCTTAGTTCTGGAACATCCAAATAAAGGTGGAGCAATTACAGAAATGATTGCAGAAACAAATGCTCTTCGTTTTAGTAGTAATAAATATGAAAATCTTGAAACACGTAGTATGTTTATGCAAGAACATTTCCCTAAAACATTTGCTAAAATCGTAGAATTATTACAACAATAAGTCATTAAGATTTTTAATACTTAAATAATATTTGCGTAAGATTTGAAATAGTCTTCGATGATATTTACAAGCATTGGTAAAATCCACATCATAATTGCTGCGCCAAATACCGGTTTGAACAAGAAACTCAATTGGAATACGTTTACTTGAGGTGCTGTTTTTGATATTACACCTAGAATAATATCTTGTCCTAGTGTCGCAAGCAAAACTGGTGATGCAATCTGCAAGCCCATATATAATACGTTTGAACTCATTTTGATTAAATAGTCCATGTTTACAATTTTATCTAATGGAATACAACTTGCATATAGTGGGAATATATCAAAACTTCTTACAAATGCGTTCATCAACCAATAAAAACCACCTATTTCCAAAAAGATTACAAGACCTAATAGTGAAATAAGTTTTGCTAATATAGACGTTTGAGATGATGTTGTTGGATCAAGTACCATCGCTGAACTCAAACCCATTTGCATGTTTATCATATCAGCACCGGCATCAATTGCAAGTAATATCAATTGAGCCATAAATCCTAGCAATGCACCACTTACATAGTTTAGAACCAATGATAAGATAAAACTATTTTCAATAGGTGGTGTCTCAGGTTTTTTTGCACATATAAATATCATTGTTAATAACAAAGCCAACGACAGTTTTACTAATCCTGGAATTTCTTTTCTGTTTAGGATTGGTGCAAGTCTAATAAAACCCATTACTCTGGCAAAGATAATAAAGCCTGTCGTCAGATATACTGCAAACATCGGAAATGTAGAACCTAATTGTGATATTACGTCTTGTGCTATCACTTGTTACACTCCTCTGTTGTTGGTAATGCTTCTGGTGGTAAATCTATTGGAAGAATTTTGGTAGATTTATCGCCACTAATTGTCATTTTGTTATTATTTATATCAACTTTATAAGTATGAATTTTGTTTTTTACTTTTATTGTAAATTCTGTTTGTCCGTCTTTTATAGAACTAACTATTATTGATTTTCTTTCGTTAGAAAGTGTTGTAAGTGCTTTTACGCTCACAACTGATTCATCACTACATTTGATTTCTGAAATATCATAGTCAGAAATCATTATGTAACTGTCAGCGAATGCAAAATTTGCTGAACATAATGCGATTATAGTTATTAAAAAACGTTTGAAATTAATCATTTATTATCTTCCTATAATTTTGTTAGTTTCAATAAAGTTTGGTTTTGGCATAGGTGTTCTTGGTGATTTATCATATTTCGGTTTTCCGTCTTTATCAATAAATGGAGCATCACTAGGACGTTTAATAACTTCTCTAAGTTGTAAGTTCTTAGGATATTTATCAGATAGTTCACCTTGTTGTAGTGGTGAGGTGTATCTATAATAATCTGATGCTAAAACATAGTTATCATTTTTAGGAACAACATTGAACGCAATTCCCATACCGTCATTGAAAAGGTTTGTTAATAGTTTGATAAAACCCATACCTCCCATTACAAGAACTAAAAATACAGCGAAAATTTTTGGTGCTGCTGCAATAGTTTGTTCTTGTACCTGCGTAACGGCTTGGATAATACCGACAACAAGACCTATAACTGCTGCTGTTAATACACAAGGCATTGAAATGGCTAACATTGTCATAAAACCTTTTGCTAAATATTCAATTAAAATTTCCATTGCAATCTCCTTTAAGTGTTATAACTTTGTACTAAACCTTGAACAATTAAAGCCCAACCATCAACTGCAATGAAGATTAATAACTTAAATGGTAGTGAAATAATTGTAGGTGATAACATGAACATACCAAGTGCAAGCAAGATGTTTGCAACAATCAAGTCAAGTACGATGAATGGAACAAATACAACAAAACCAATTTCAAATGCGGTTTTAAGTTCACTCAAAATATATGCTGGTGCAACTTGCCATATAGTTATTTCTTCTGGACTTTTTGGTTGTTCTTTGTTTGCTAATTCAATAAAGAATGCAAGGTCGCTTTCTCTAGTCTGTTTCATCATAAATTCTTTTAGAGGTTTTGAACCTTGATTGATTGTTTGAACTAAGTCTTGATTTTTCATAAATGGAACTGAACCCATATCATACATTTTTTGGAACACTCCACCCATTGTATAGAATGTCAAAATCATACTCAAACCAATGATTACAATTGATGGTGGTACTTGTTGTGTACCTAATGCTGTTTTAAGCATTGAAAATACAATTGTAAATCTTAAAAAACTTGTCATACAACAAAACATAAATGGTAACATCGAAAATAACGACATTACTACAAGCATTTGTAAGACTGGGTTAAAATTAGCAAAAACGTCCATTTTATTTTATTCCTTTAATTCCTTTTCTAAAAATTTAATCTGTTTTTTATCTCTTTCATAATAGGTCTTTTCATTGGAGCAACGTTATCTTGTGCACGAATGCCTCTTTCTGTTAAATCAACATTGCTTCTAATCATACGGTGATTGATTTCTTCGTGAACTTCTTCTCTATCTTCTAGTTTAGATATTAGAGTTGTTCTTTCTAAATCTGCTGCTATTAAAAATCTTTCATTTCCATCACGAATAACAAAGAGAGTTTTTCTAGGTGAAAGACTTAGAGTATCTTCTATTTTTAAAGAGTTATTTCTTCTTGTTGAGAAAGAAGAAATACTGAATTTTTTATATACATACAATGCAAGGATTATAATTCCAATCATTGCAAGAAAATAAACTATAAAATTTGATATATATCCCATTTTTAATCCTTTTCTTATTCATCTAAATCAAAGTCGCTGTAATCAAACTCATCTCCACCATCAGCAGGTGTAGGTGTTTGAGCAGGTGCAGGACCTCCTGCTTGTTTTACATTAGAATTTGGTGCAACACTTACTGTAGAACCAGCAGCCGCTGCTGCATTTACCATACTTTCTACATTGTTTGCATCTTTGAATTCATCTGCTGTTACTTTAGATATTTTTACACCGTATCTATCGTTAATAATTACTAGTTCACCGTCAGCAACTACTTGGTCACCAACTTTTAGTGAAACTTTGTTATTATATACAGAACTTATATCTACAACTAGACCTTCTTGAATATTTTTTAATTCGCCAAGAGATACTTTTATTTTTTCAAATTCGGCACTCATTTCTATTTGAAGACTGTCCCATAAGTTTGTTATACTGCTTGTGTCCATATCTTCTTCCCCCTCGTCACTTTCGTCCTCATCTTCATCGTAT
Organism: Cyanobacteriota bacterium; assembly: GCA_050873965.1. Classification (GTDB taxonomy): domain Bacteria; phylum Cyanobacteriota; class Vampirovibrionia; order Gastranaerophilales; family Gastranaerophilaceae; genus UBA2883. The sequence continues at coordinate 4,420 of JBNMJS010000007.1, forward strand.
GGCAATATAATTTCTTTGTTTGGATTAACTGCAAAACGTTGAAGTATATTATCACATATTAATGTCATTTCTCTTGCATTACTGTTTTCAAATAATACAATGTCGCCAACTCCCAATTTTTTAATGTCGTTAACGGCAAAATCTGTTGAACCCACTTTGATTGTTACGTCAACAGGACAATCTTTAAAAATCATTTCGTTAATCTTTTTAGCATCAGGTACTGGTGGAAGATTTACTGGTGCTAAAACTGATTTTGGGAATGATAGTACAAATCTTGCACTTTCATCTGATGAAAGGTTTCTAATAAAATAACTTAAATTGATTGTAGTTGGGTGTTTTTCCAATTTCGTTTTATCAATTTTGTTAGAAACTCTTTCATATAAAAATTCATTGAATGTAGTAATAATTTTTGCTTCCAAATCTGAAATAGATGAAAGGTCAAATTTTTTGTTACTTTTACCTAAAATTTTGTCTAAGATTACTCTAATTGCATTTTGAGAAATTCTTATAAAAACGTCGTTTTTGCCGTCTAGTTGAACTTTAGTAACAAAGAAACTTTCGTTTTGAGTTAAAACATTCATATTTTCACTAATACCAACTAATTTAAACTCAAAACCAGATGAAAAGAAATCATCACAAGCCTTTTGTACTGGTGCTTCAAATGTGTTTTTGAACCAGTCAAATTGACCGTATAATTCGCTACTAAAACTTGTTTTTATGTTTTCTTCTTTTGTTTCCATAGAGTACTCTTCCCCATAAATATCCTATACATATATAAATAAATTGTAATCAACTATATGTAGGAAATTTAGAGAATATGTAAATTTATATAATGGAAAATTCTAAATAGTAAATAAATTGTTCATTATTGAATAATTTTTGCTTGAAGTTCTAGGGCAGTTTTAGTTGTCGCCAATCCTGCTTGAGCACTTTCTTTCAATAATGGTGACATTAGTTGACCTGTTTGTCGCATTGCATCAATAACTTCGTCTGGTGGAATTTTACTCTCAATCCCAGCCATAGCAAGTTCAACGGCTGTAACTGCGTGTACTGCTAATATTGGATTACGTTTGATACAAGGTACTTCAACAAGTCCACAAACTGGATCACAAGTTAAACCTAAAAGATTTTTCATTGCTAATGCCATAGCATTCAATATTTCATCAATAGTTCCACCCATTGTTTGTGCAAGTCCACCAGCACACATTGCTGCCGCAACTCCACATTCTGCTTGGCAACCTGCAACTGCTCCTGCTAACTGAACTTTGTTTGAAATAATACTACCGATTTTACCAGCAGTTATCAAAAAGTTGATTTGTTCTTCATCAGAAATATTGTATTCTTCACTATAAGCAACCAATACAGCCGGCACTATTCCACAAGAACCTGCTGTTGGGCAAGCAACAATCTTTCCCATTCTTAAGTTTTCTTCTGAAGTTGCTAGTGCGTATGTTATGATTTTTTGGAATAATTTACCAAATAAAGCGTTGTGTTTAGAATATCGTTTGATTAATTTTTCGCAATCATCACCACACCAATTGCTAATAGATTTTTCGTTTGAAGCCATACCTGTTTTTATGGTTTCACGCATTACTTCTATATGATTTAAAACAGTTTCTCTAACTTCTTCTATCGTTATGTCAGAAGTTTGTGCTTGTTCTAGTTGTGTAAGTTCCCAAATTGTTTTGTTTTGAGAGATGCATTCGTTTTTTAAATTGTTAAATGTACTTAGGTTCATATTTCAAGTTTCCTTATTTGGGTTACGAAATATACGTCATCAATTTCTGAAATCGTTTTTACAATAGTTTCATCGGCTACAGCATCAAGTGCTATATACATAGATGCAACACCACCTTTTTCGTTTCTGTCACAATGTAGTGATGCGATATTGATATTTTTTGTTTGGATAATTTTACTTACTGTTGAAATCATTCCTGGTTTGTCTTTATACATCAATAAAACTGTGTGATAATTCCCAGATAAACTTACCGTAAAGTCGTTGATTTCTGTTATTTTTATTTCTCCTGCACCAATAGATTCACCACTAATTTTCATTTCATCATTGATATTTATATCAACAGAATTAGGGTGTCTGTTTAGGTCATCACCGTATTCAAAAGAATAATTAATATCTTTTGCTATATCAAAAATATCTTTGATTCTTGTATCATACACACAACAACCTAAAATACCTGCTAAAAGTCCTTTTTGTGTTCCGTGACCTTTACCAGTATGTGCAAACGAATTATATAATTTGAACGTAACTTTATGTATTGTTTTTGAATAAATGTTTCGTGCCATCAAACCTAATCTAATCGCACCTGCTGTATGTGAACTAGATGGACCTACCATTATTGGTGATATTACGTCAAACAAAGTTTTTTGATTCAATTTTAAGCCCTCTTGAATAAAATAATTATTATAATTATATCAGAAAGTTACGTATTCGTCAGATATTTTTATAAAATGATAAATTGTGCTATGATGATTTAAACATAGAAGAGAATTTGAGGAATAAGAATTGGGTAAAACATTAGTATTAATAGATGGACACGCATTAGCATATAGGCAGTTTTTTGCATTAGAAAGAACTGCAATGAAAAATTCACAAAATCAACCTACTTGGGCTGTTTATGGATTTTTTAAAGCCGTATTTGATTTGTTATCTAAGATACACCCAGATTCTATTGCTGTTACGTTTGATGTTTCTCATAGAACATTCAGAACTGAAATGTATGAGGATTATAAAGCAAATAGGGAATCTATGCCCGACTCATTAGGTTCTCAATTAGAGTTGATTTGTCAAGGTCTAAAAGCATTTGATATTCCAATTTATACTAGAGAAGGTTTCGAAGCAGATGATTTGATTGGTACAATTTCTTCAAGGGCTGCAAAATTAGGTCACAAAACACTTATTTTGACTGGTGATCAAGATTCTTTTCAACTTATAGATAAAGAGGGCTTTATCAAAGTTTTGATACCTTCAAAAGGTGAATTAAAAGAATATAATTGGACTCAAGTGTATGACAAGTTAGGAGTTTATCCTGACCAAGTTATTGATTACAAAGGTTTGCGTGGTGATACTTCTGATAATATTCCTGGTATAAAAGGTATTGGGGAAAAAACTGCTCAAAAACTTTTGGCAGAGTATCAAACATTAGACAATGTTCTTGCTAACTGTGAAAATATTACTCAAAAATCTATTAGAGAAAAGATTTGTAATGGTAAAGAAGTTGCAAAATTAAGTCAAAAACTTGCAACAATTATCAAAGATGTTGATATAGATTTTGATTTTGATAAAGCAGAAGTTGTGTTGCCTGATATAAACAAAGTTAGTGAGTTTTTGCGTAGTATGCAATTTTATTCATTCATAAAGAATATAAACAAAATTTTAACTTCTTTTAATCCTGAAATGGCAAATAGTCAAGAAGTTCAAGATATTCAAATCTTGACACCTGCAACAGAACAACAACCTGAATCAGGTCAGTTAGGATTATTTACTCAAGCAATTAAAGAAACTGTTGAAGATAATGCTAAAATTGATTGTAAAATTCTTTCAACAGAAGATGAAGTTAAAAAACTTGTAGAAGAATTAAAAACAAAAGATAGATTTGCTGTGAATGTATATTCTGACAAATCTACAATACTTGGTATTGCAATTTCTTATGGCGAAAATTATTTTGTGAAAGGTGAATTTACAGAATTATTAAAACCATTATTAGAAGATAGCAATTGCAAAAAAGTATTTTATGATGCAAAACATAACTATTATGTTTTAAAAGAAAATAATATTACATTATCTGGAATAGATTATGATGTGTTATTAGCAAGTTATGTTAAAGATCCTAATAGAAGTCATTTGATAGAATCTCAAGCATTAGATTTCTTGAATCATATTATGAGTGAAAAATCAGAAGTTACAAGTGAATTGTTAGCATCTGCTTGTGCTTATGCTTGTGATGAAGTGTATTCTATATATAATTTGGCTGAATATTGGGAAAAGAATTTGAACGAACAAGAACAAAAACTTGTTAAAGAGGTTGAAATCCCATTAACAACAGTTCTTGCAAAAATGGAATATACTGGTGTTGCAATTGATGTTCCATATCTAAAATCATTATCAGAATTTATGACAAGCAAACTGGCTGAAATAGAAGATTTTATTTATCAATTGGCTGGTGGACCTTTCAATATAAATTCTCCAAAACAAGTTGCAGAAGTACTTTATGATAGATTAGGTATAAAATCTAAGAAACGTAAACGTTCAACATCTGCTGAAATTTTAGAAGAATTATCTAATGAGTATGAAATTTGTGATTTCATTCTTCAACACAGAAAATTCTCAAAATTACGTTCAACATATACTGATTCTTTACCAACATTGATTAGCAAACGTGATGGAAGAATACATACTACGTACAATCAAGCAACAACAGTTACAGGTAGATTATCATCTTCTAATCCTAATTTACAAAATATTCCTATTCGTTCAGAAGAAGGAAACAAGATTAGAAATGCATTTTGTCCACAAGATAAAGAAAATTATATGATGTTGTCTGCCGATTATTCTCAAATTGAGTTGAGGTTGTTAGCACATGTTGCAAATGATGAACATTTGATAGAAGCGTTTAATAATGATATTGATGTTCACGCATTAACTGCATCAAAGGTATTTGAAGTACCAATAGAAGAAGTTACAAAAGATATGCGACGTAAAGCAAAAGCAGTAAACTTCGGAATTGTATATGGTCAGTCAAAATATGGTTTGGCAAAATCGTTAAATATTTCAAACGACCAAGCAGGTCAATTTATTGATAAATATTTTGAGTCTTATCCAAAGATTAAACAATATATGATAGAAAAAGTTGATTATGTTCATGAATATGGGTATGTAGAAACTTTATATGGTAGAAAAAGATATTTAGGTGCTGAATTATCAAGTGCAAATTATCAAATAAGAGAGTTTGCAGAACGTGCTGCAATTAACCAACCTTTGCAAGGTACGGCTGCTGATTTGATTAAAATGGCAATGATAAAAATTGATGAAGAATTAACAAAGAAAAATTTGAAATCTAAAATGGTTATGCAAGTACACGATGAACTTGTATTTGAGGCTGCAAAAGATGAGATTGAAGAATTGAAATCTATTGTTAAAAATGGTATGGAAATGGGACAACCATTTAAAGTGCCTTTGGAAGTTGACATAAATTGTGGGGCATCATGGAAAGAATAATTAAATTTATACTAGTTTTATTTTTATGTTTGTTGCCAACTGTTCCAACTTTGGCTGATACTGTTCAACCTGCTAGGCAAGCAGTTCTTTCAGATTGTGTTAAAACATTCCCTATTGGGTTTGAAAAATTGTATTATCTGACATTAGCATCAACTAATGAATACAATTATAATATCAATGAAATACAATCAAAAGCAGGTTATATTGTGTTCACAACTAATACAAAACGAAAGTTTTTAGCATCTATTGTTTATGTTTCATCTTCAAAATCAATGCTAAAAATAACTCCGTATGATGGAATTTATAATTTTACAACTGATGTGCCTCAAAAAATATTTAAGTATATTGAGTTAAATCAATCAAAAAGTTTTTAGAATTTATTTTCTTTTTCCAAACTTACTTTTTTCTTTTTTTATTTCATATATACCAGTATCATTCCAGCTGAAACGTTTTGTTTTTGCCCATTCCATCAAGTTCCAACGAGATTGATTTTCCATATCGTTAAATAATTGTTCGTATTTATTTTGTTTGCTATCCATTTTTAAGTATCCAATACCAGCATCTTTTGCAAGCATTTCTACTTTTGGATCATAAGCAATAGGTAATGTTTTTACACCATATTTTAGGGCAACTAGACAGGCATGAAATCTCATACCGATTAAGCAATCAAGTTCTGCAATATGTTTGATTACTCCATCGTGGTCTAGTCCAGTAATTAGTTTTACATTGATATTTGGATCAACATGTTTAAGTTTGTTGATAAATACTTGAGAAATCCCTGCGTCCATTTCGTCTTGTAATGAAATAAGTTCAATTTCTCTTGAATAATATCTTGATTTGACTTGATTAACTATTTTGTCAAAAAGCTCATCTGTAAGTGTATCAAATTTACGTAATTGAATACCGATTTTATGAGTTTTTTCGATATTTTCTACTTCTAATCCGTATATTGGATCACAAACTAATTTTGCTTTAACTTTCCATTTTTTCATTAGTTCTAAACTTTTTTCATCTCTAACAGAAACAAAATCGGCTTTTCTTAGGATTCCTTTTACGTAATGATTTTGCCACCAACCATTTATTGGTCCTATTCCTTGTGCAAAGATTACAACTTGTTTTCTCATAAGTTGTGCAAATTGAATAATGCTAGAATAGAAAAACAAACTCTTAGAACTTGTAACATTTTGAAGTAGGCTACCACCACCAGATATTAAGACATCACAGTATGCAATTTCTTTAAGAACGTGTTCAATAGAAAAAGTATAAACTGTATGTACACCATAAGTGTCAAATGTTTTTCTTGGATTAGCAGACAAAACAGTAACGTCACAATCTTTTAGTTTTTCTAATAAAACTTTAAGTATTGCTTCGTCACCAAAATTGTCAAATCCATAATATCCGGAAATAAGTACTTTCTTCATTTAAAACTCCGGTTTGATTATTTTTTTAGTTCTTCTAAAATATGTTTTGTTCTAAGTGTAATATCAGAAAGATTTTCGCATTCGCATAAATCTCTACCAATACCAACAACTGTAGCACCTGCATCTAAATATGATTGAATTTCATCATACTTGATGTTACCCATTGGCATAACTTTCAAGAATGGCATTTGTCTAAGAATGTCTTCTATATAACGAACACCACCTAATGCTGTTGTTGGAAATATTTTAATTAATGGCATTCTTGCTTTCCAAGCATTGTATGCTTCGTTTGCAGTTGTTGCACCAGCAATGAATGGAACACCGATATTTTTAGAAATTTTAACCATATTCATTTGGAAAATAGGTGAAGAGAACATCTTTGCACCTGCTTCAAATGCTGCGTTTGCTTGCCAACTTGTAATAATACTACCGGCACAAACTGTTGCTTTTTTAGAAATCTTAGAAATAACATCATAAATTTGAGCGTTTTCTACGTTGATTTCTAAAATTTTGATACCACCTTCAATCAATGCGTTAGCAATATCTTCTGCTTTTGCAGGATCTTTTTGACGTATGATTGGGTATATCTTTTCTTCTGATAATAATTGTATTAAATTTCTTTTCATAATCTACCCTTTTTACCAAATTTATTATATCATAAAATACAGAGGTTGTTACTATGAGATTTTTAAAGTTTTTATTGATTACAATTTCAATATTTTTATTCTTTTGGCTTGCTTATTGGTCTTCGGATACATTCTTTGAACCAAAAGCATATAATTATATGGTAAAAACTTTCACTGCAAATAAACACGGTAGTGATAATATTGTACTTATTGTAATTGATGATAAATCAATAGGAAGACATAGATGGCCTTGGAAAAGAAGCTTATATTGTCCAATTTATGATTATTTTAAAGAATATACAAAATGTAAAATTATCATTTCTGATTCAATAGTTACATCAAATGATGATATTGTTGCTGATAATGCATATTTTAACAGTTTAGATAATATTGATAATTTAGTTGTTGGTATGGCTTTATCATCTCGAGAATATTCTGACAAAAATTTTGGACAAAAATATGATAAAGATTTTAAGAAAAAATTTGCTATAAATATTACTGATTTGAGAATGCACGCTGATGATTATCCGTTTAGTAGTTTAGCAATATTTCCGACGAATTATTTTAAAGCCGTAAAAAATGTTGGTGCTATTACAACTGCAAGAGGTGATGATGGTTATATTCGGGTTGCAATTGATGCTCTAAATTATAAAGGTACAATTTATCCGTCAATTGCATTACGTGCATATTCATATTTGAATAATAATGAAAGTTTTAGTATCACTGATAGAGAAGTTATTGGTGATAACACCAAAATACATATACCAACAAATAGAGAAAATGGTGGAATTTATACTCCAATAAGATTCTATAAGCCGAATGTTTCAGGTGGTAGTTATTCTCACAAAACGTATTCTGCTGTTGATATTATGGATTCTTATAGAGAATTAAAAAATGGTCAGAAACCGTCGATTAATCCTCATGATTTTGATGACAAAATTGTAATGGTTGGTGCAAATGTAAAAGCAGCAGCAACAGGTTTGGCTGATGTAAAAAGAACTCCTGTATCTAATGAACATTCAGGGCTAGATGTTCAAGCGACAACATTAGATAATATTTTGAATAATCATTTTATGATTGAAGTACATGATTGGCAAAATATTATAGTTGCAATGTGCTTGATGTTATTAACATTTTTTATTATTAGGAATTGTACGTTGTTTTTATCTATATCAAGTATAACTTTGTTGATTGTTGCCTATATTGTATTGTGTGCAATTGCGTATAGATACGGTTTTGCAGTCAATATAATTACACCTATTGCAATGATGATAATTACAATGATATTTGCATATTCTCATAGGTATATTTTAGAAGATAGAAACAAAGAAAAAATTAAAACAGCAATGGGTAAATATATCTCTGAAGATATTATGAAAAGTGTTGTTAAAAATATTGATGAATTAAAATTAGGTGGGAAAAAAGCAAATGTAACTGTTTTATTCGCTGATATTAGAGGTTTTACGTCTATGAGTGAAAAGATGTCAGCAGATGAAGTGTCAGTTATTTTGAATGAATACTTTACAGAGATAGAACCTATTGTTACTAGAAACAATGGTGTTATTAACAAATTCATTGGTGATGCAGTAATGGCTATTTTTGGTGAGCCTATTCAAGATGAAAATCACCCTAAAAATGCTGTTAGATGTGCTTGTGATATGTTAGACAAAGTTAAAGAACTTCAAGTGAAATGGTTAAAAGAAGGTAAACCTAAAATTGAAATTGGTATTGGTATCAATACTGGTGAAGCATTTGTTGGCAATATCGGTTCTGAAAAAAGAATGGAATATACTGTTATTGGTGATATGGTTAACCTTGCTAGTAGGATTGAAAGTAACAATAAGGTTTATAAAACTAATTTATTGATTAGTAGTTCAACGTATGCTTCTGTTAGAAGTATGGTTGATGTTGTTAAAATTTCTAATGTTAAAATTAGAGGTAAAGAAAAAACATTAGATTTATATGAGGTTATTCGTTTAATTGGATAATTTAGACATAATAAAAAAAGCGATTAATGTTGAAGTTAAGAATAAGTACATAAATATTCGAGGGAAAAAACAGTACTTTTCTGCTTTTATGTGTTCTCATATTAGAAAAATTATAAAAAAATCATCAATTCCAGAGCGTTGGAAAGTTATTTTGAAGTATTTTGAATTGTATTCAACTTCATCAATGCCTGATAGAAAAATAGCAATTGAATATTTTGTAAAGGTTATGAAATTAGAATTGGCAGAGAGAGAAAGTAATCCTGTTTCTGATACTTCAAAACCTGATCCATTTTCTTCTGTTACTTATGTCAAAGGTGTTGGACCGAAGATAGGTGCAATGTTGAATAAATTAGGAATATTTACAGCAAGTGATTTGTTGTTTTATTTTCCTAGAAAACACATTGATTATTCAAAACGTACACCAATTAGAAATTTGCAAGTTGGTGAAACAACGACAGTTTTTGGATATATAAAATCAATAGATAGTTTTGTAACTCCGAAAGGTTTAGGAGTTATGAAGGTTCGTATTGCAGATGAAACTGGCAGTATCAATTTGAATTTCTTTTATGCAAAATCTTCAAAATTTATTTTAGAACGAGCAAAAAGACAATTTCCTAAAGATGCAGGTATCATTGTTTCAGGTACGGTAAAATTAAATTCTTATGATGGTAAATATACTCTTGAAAATACGACATATTCTATTATGTCAGGAGATTATCTGACAAATGATAATATTAATTTAGCAAGAATTGTTCCAATTTATTCATTAAGTGAAAACTTAAATATAAAAACGTTACGTAAAGCTATTTATAATGCAATACAATTATATAAGAATACGATAGTTAATGTTGTTCCAGATTATTTAAGAGAAAAATATCATTTGTTAGATAAGAAAGATGCCGTAGAACAAATTCATTTTCCTAATAGTATGGAAATGCTAGAAAGGGCTAGATTTTCTCTTGTATTTGAAGAATTATTTTTAGTTCAATTAAAATTGGCTTTAATTAGAGAACAAAATAAACATGATAACAAATCATTGCCTTTACAAATTCAAAAAGATGGTCTTGTTATGAAGTTTATAAATGGTTTACCGTTTGAATTAACAAGTGCTCAGAAACGAGCAATTAATGAAATTTTAAATGATATGAATTCAACTGAGCCAATGCAGCGATTGCTACAAGGTGATGTAGGTAGTGGTAAGACTGTTGTTGCTTGTATAATGCTTCTGGCTGCCGTTGAAAATGGTTATCAAGGTGCAATAATGGCTCCGACAGAAATTCTTGCTCAACAACATTACAATAATATGGTTAAATGGTTAACGCCATTAGGGTTAAGTGTTGGATTGTTTTTAGGAAGTTTGGGTAAAAAACAAAGGAATGTTTTTGAAACAGGTTTAAGAAATGGGCAAATAAATATTGCAGTTGGTACTCATGCTTTAATTCAAGAGAGTGTTGAGTTCGCAAATTTGGGTGCAGTTGTTATTGATGAACAACATAGGTTTGGTGTTAAACAACGTTTAACTCTTAGAAAAAAAGCACAAAATCCTCAAATATTAACAATGACTGCAACACCTATTCCAAGAACTTTAGCAATTACTATGAATGGTGATTTGGATTTAACAATTATTGATGAATTACCAAAAGGTAGAAAACCTATTATAACGACCTTAAATCAGCCTAAAAAGCAAATTTATAAATTGATAAGAGATGAAATAGAAAAAGGTCATCAAGCATATATTGTTTATCCGTTGATTGATGAAAGTGAAACTTTATCTGCAAAAGCAGCAACAAATGAGGCTGAAAGGTTGCAACAAACAGTATTTTCTGATTTAAGAATAGGCTTGTTGCATGGTAAATTGAAAAATGCTGAAAAAGATGAAGTGATGGAGAAATTTAAAAATAAAGAATATGATATTCTTGTTGCAACAACGGTTGTTGAAGTTGGGGTTGATGTTCCGAATGCGACAGTCATTGTCATTGAGAATGCTGAAAGATTTGGATTATCTCAATTACACCAGTTAAGAGGTCGTGTAGGACGTAGTGATAATCAATCTTATTGTGCTTTGACTACTTCAACGTCATCTCAAGATGTAAGAAGTCGATTATCAGTTATGACAGAAACTAATGATGGTTTCGTTATTGCTGAAAAAGATTTAGAAATACGTGGGCCTGGTGAATTTCTAGGTGTACGTCAAAGTGGGTTACCAGATTTGATGATTTCTGATATTGTTAAAGATGCCAAAATTTTAGAAATGGCTCGTGGTGCTGCAATAGAATTTGTAAAAAATAATGATATAGAAAAATATCCACAATTGAAAGATACAACTAATTTGACATTAGATGGTACTTTATTGTTAGGTACGTAATCATTACAAAAATGGCATGTTAAAATCTTGATTTTATTAAAGAAATTAATTATCATAGATATAATAAGTGTAAAAAATACAAGATTTGGGTAGGGATAATGAACGGATATAGTTTTGAATTGATTACAGGTCCAATGGGTTGTGGCAAGACTGAAGAATTGCTTAGACGTATTAGAAGATGTGTTATTGCAAGAAAAAAGATTAAAGTCTTTTCACCATTGTTGGATACTCGGGCAAATGGTGACTATATAGAATCTCGTAATGGTTTATGGGCAGATGCAATAAAGGTTGAACATTCTATCCAAATTATGACACATGTTAAACCTGATGATGAAATAGTTGCAATTGATGAATTGCAATTCTTTGATTCAAATATTGTTAAGGTTATTACTCGTTTAATGAACGAGGGTAAAAAGGTTATCGGTACAGGTTTGGAACTCGATTTTAAATCAGAACCATTCGGAGCAATGCCACAATTGATGTGCATTGCAACGAAAGTCGATAAATTACATGCTGTATGCATGAAATGTGGTTGTGAACATGCTACAAGAACACAACGATTAATCGATGGAAAGCCAGCCGACAAAAGTTCACCATTGATTATGATTGGTGGAGATGAAACGTACGAAGCACGTTGCATCAAATGTTATGAGTTGCCAGACAAAAATGCAGGCAAAAAGACCAACCATTCCAATTTGAAAATATTAAATTTTGTTCATAAGTAAGTAATGTATATCGTGTTTATTGTGCTGAAAATTTACCTTCAAGCATACTAGGAACAGCGATTAATGTTACATAAAATACTAATGCGAATAATACTAAGTTTTCCATAGGTACACTCCAATCTATATAAATTATGTTCCACAATTATATAGTTTTTTAACAGTGTTTTCTTAAAATATACAAAAATTTATAGAGACTTTTTTACACTTATTATGTGTTTGATTAATCAAATTTTTAAAAAATTGTTGTTTAGAGTTTTGTTTGTTTATTTAAATATCTAAAAATTAAAATAATTAAGAAATGTTAATTGATAGGCTTTAAAGCCATTATTTGAGCATAATTTGCATGATATGAAAAATATTGAATATGTGGTATTATTCAAAAAACAATATGTAAAGAATGTAAAATAAATAGTTTAAATCGTAGTAAAAATGCTTGCAATCGGATTTTTAGCGAATATGATAATAAAAGGCGTATAAGTACGTCTGTAATTTAGTCGAAATAAAAGAGGATTTAATGGCAAAAGACGTAATAGAAATTGAAGGTAAAATACTAGAATCAATGCCAAACGCAATGTTTCGTGTTGAATTAGAAAATGGTCATGAAATTTTGGCTCACATCTCAGGTAAGATTAGAAAAAACTTTATTAGAATATTACCTGGTGACAAAGTTAAGGTAGAAATGACACCATACGATTTAACAAAAGGTAGAATTACATTCAGACTTAAATAGTAAGCAGACAAAATAAAGGATAAAACAATGAAAACAAGATCATCAGTAAAACCTATGTGTGATAAATGCAAGGTTATCAGAAGAAAAGGTAGAGTAGCAGTTATCTGTGAAAATCCAAAACACAAACAAAGACAAGGATAACGTCAGTCGGTGTGAAGTCCGAATTTGGCGACGATGAGTCGGCAAACTGAGGACGAAACATTATGTCATTGAATGCATTGACGTTACGAATTCTTGAACTTACGAAGAATTAAAATAATCGGTAAGTGGAGAGGAAGTATTTAAGCCTCTTAAAGAAAAAAATCTAACAACAAACAAAGGAGAAATTAAATGGCAAGATTAGTAGGGGTAGATTTACCTCGTAACAAAAGAATGGAAATCGCATTAACCTATATATATGGTATAGGACCAACTAGAAGTAAAAAAATTCTAGCAGCTACAGGTATTTCACCTGACTTAAGAACAGATGATTTAACAGATGAAGATATTAAATTGTTAAGAAACGAACTTTCTAACTATCACATTGAAGGTGATTTAAGAAGAGAAGTTTCTATGAACATTAAACGTTTACAAGAAATCAATTCTTACAGAGGTATGCGTCATAAAAGAAACTTACCTTGCAGAGGTCAAAGAACAAAAACTAATGCTAGAACAAGACGTGGTAAGAAAACAGGACCAGTTGCTAAGAAAAAATAATGCTTAGAGCATTAAATTAGCAAAGTAAACGAAAGATACTTAAGAAATATAAATAATAAAAATAAGGAATAAAAAAATGGCAAGACCACAAAAAACAAAGAAAAAAGAAAAGAAGAATGTATTGCAAGGTGTAGTACATATCCAATCTACTTTTAATAACACAATTGTTACATCAACAGATACTCAAGGTAATGCAATTGCTTGGGCTACTGCAGGTGCAACTGGTTTTAAAGGTGCTAGAAAGGGTACTCCATTTGCAGCACAATCAGCAGCTGAATTAGTTGCTAAAAAATCAATTGACCAAGGTATGAAAAAAGTTGAAGTTTATATCAAAGGTCCTGGTTCAGGTAGAGAAACTGCTATTAGAGCAATCCAAGCAGCTGGACTAGAAATCACATTAATCAAGGACGTTACACCTATTCCACATAACGGATGCCGTCCACCTAAAAAACGTAGAGTATAATTATTATTTATAGAGATTATTCTATAATCTACGTTGATTTATAGTAATACAATAGGTGAGAGCTCGAAAGAGTCATAGGTGCCTCACCACAAGAAAAAGGAGAAATAACTGTATGGCAAGATATACAGGACCTACAAATAAATTATTCCGTAACTACGGAGTTAAAGACTTATCAAACAGAAAGTTAACTTCTTCAATGAGACAGACTGCTTCAGGTCAGCATGGTGCTGTTAGAAAAAAACTTTCTGAATATGCAATTCATTTGAATGAAAAACAAAAAATCAGAATGACTTATTTAGTAAGTGAAAAACAATTTGCTAAATACTATAACGAAGCTGCTAGAAGAAAAGGCGTTACAGGTACAATTCTTTTACAAATATTAGAATCAAGACTTGATAACACATTATATAGAGCTGGTTATGGTGTAACTCGTAAACAATCTAGACAAATCGTTAATCATGGTCACGTTCTAGTTAATGGTAAGAAAGTTGATATTCCATCATACTTATTGAAACCAGGTGACGTAGTTACAGTTAAAGCTAAAAGTTCAGATTATTTAAAGAATGTTATGGCAACAATCGATTTATCTTGTGCACCAGCATGGGTAACTGTTGACAACGATACTTTAAAAATTACATTCGATAGAGTTCCTGAAAGAGAAGAATTAGATCCTGACTTCAAGGAACAATTAGTAATTGAGTATTATTCTAAATAGAATCTGATAGGAGAAATTATAATTATGGAATTAGAAATTAAAACTGTTAATACTGCCACAAGTTCTGATGGCTCACAATATGGTAAATTTGTAATCAGCCCATTAGAAAGAGGTTTTGGTATAACAATTGGTAACTCTTTAAGAAGAGTTTTATTATCAAGCCTTGAAGGTACAGCAGTTACATCAGCAAGAATCGAAGGTATTACTCACGAATACACTGCTATTCCAGGTGTATTAGAAGATGTAGTTGATGTATTATTAAACTTCAAAGGTTTAGCAATTAAAACAGAAACAAAAGAACCTCAAACTTTGAGAATTGATATTGACAGACCAGGTCCTGTATTGGCAAGTGATATTCAACTTCCTGCTGGTGTTAAAATCGTTAACCCAGACTGGTTGATTTGTACAATTGCTGATGGTGGTAGTTTCCACGCAGAAATTACTGTTGAAACAGGCAAAGGTTATGTTCCTCATGATGTTCCTCGTAACAAAGAGGGTGTAGCAATTGATTTATTACCAATTGATGCAACATTCATGCCTATCAAACGTGTTAAATATGATGTAGAAAGCACTCGTGTAGGTGGTTCTATTGATTTTGATAAATTAACTCTTGAAATTTGGTCAAATGGTACAGTAGATGTTACTGCAGCATTGTCACAAGCAGCTAATTTATTAATCGAACACTTCGTTCAAATTGCTTCAATATCAGGTCAAGCACCTATTCTTACATCTTATGAAAAGACTGCTTCTGATATGATTATTGATGATGTTGTTGAAGAACCTGCAGAAGAAGAACCTTCAATCTCTATTGAAGAATTAGAATTATCTGTAAGAGCATACAACTGCTTAAAGAGAGCAAGCATCAATTCAATGGCTGAATTATTGAAGAAATCAGAACATGATTTATTAATCATCAAAAACTTCGGTAAAAAATCAGCAGATGAAGTTATTGAAAAATTACACGAACACGGATTAGATTTAGCTCCAAATCCAGAAATGGATGAAGACGGTGTTTTAATCGGTGAATAATTAAGAAATACAAATAGTAAATTATAAGGAAAAAAGAAAATGAGACACCAATGTAAGAAACATACACTTAGCAAAGCACAAGATCAAAGAAAAGCCTTGTTGCGTTCATTGGCTACTGAACTTTTCGTTCATGGTGAAATCAAAACAACTATGGCTAGAGCAAAAGCTCTAAGACCTTATGCTGAAGGTATTATCACTTTGGCTAAAAAAGGTGATTTGAACTCAAGAAGACAAGCTGCTAAGTTTATCTTTGATAAAGAAACAGGAAAATTCATGGACTTAGAAACTTCTGAAGTTT
The DNA here is from genome assembly GCA_050873965.1 of Cyanobacteriota bacterium. Taxonomy (GTDB): domain Bacteria; phylum Cyanobacteriota; class Vampirovibrionia; order Gastranaerophilales; family Gastranaerophilaceae; genus UBA2883. The sequence continues at coordinate 20,709 of JBNMJS010000007.1, forward strand.
TTGAAAAGGCTGAAGAAGGTAAAAAGTTAGTTTCTCAAACTGTTTTGAGAAAATTATTCTGTGTAATCAGCAAGCAATATTCAGAACGTAAAGGTGGATATACTAGAATATTCCGTTTACCACCTAGACGTGGTGATGCTACTGAAATGGCATTGATTCAATTGGTATAATTGATGAGATACGCTCTTCAAGTTCAGTATATTGGTAAGAATTATGCTGGTAGTCAAATTCAATTTGAAAACGGTAAAGAAATTTCTACTCCGACAATACAAGGAGAACTTGAAAAGGCACTTTGTACTTTGATATTCGGTAAACGTTATACGTCAAACCGAAGTTTAAATAGACCTATAAAAACAGTCTTTTCTGGAAGAACTGACAGAGGTGTAAATTCAGTTGGGCAAGTCGTTCATTTTGATTTAGATGAGGAAATTGTTGCTTCAAATCTTATCTATCATGTGAACGAAATATTACCCAACGATATATCAGTTTCAGATTTGAAAGTGGTATCAAATGATTTTCACGCACAAAAGTCAGCAATCAGAAGATGTTATCGTTTTGAATTTGTTAATCGCAGATTTAAACAAGCATTTGACGGTGACTTGATTAGAGTAAAGTTTCCTATTGATATAAATAGAATGAATAAGTCTTTAAGTTATTTGATAGGTGAACATGATTTTTCAAGTTTTAAGAGTTCCGGAACGCTTAACCCAAGCAAAGTCTGTATTTTATATCGTGCCGAAGTCGAAAGACAGGGTGACAAGGTTGTTTTTAATATTGAGGGAAATAGATTTCTTTACAATATGGTTAGAACAATTGTTGGTACTTTGTTAGAGATTGAGGGACATAATTTAGCACCTGAGCATATGAAAGATGTGCTTGATGCGAAGGACCGTCGAAAGGCTGGTCAAACAGTGAGTCCTTATGGGCTTACGTTAATGAAAGTAATATATTAAAAATTATACGGAGAATAAAGCATGAACAAAACATATTCAGCAAAACCTCTAGAAGTTGAAAGAAAATGGTATTTGATTGATGCAGAAGGCGAAACTTTAGGTCGCTTAGCTGTTAAAATCGCTAACATTTTAAGAGGTAAGAATAAACCTGAATACACTCCAAACGTTGATACTGGCGATTTCGTTGTTGTTATCAATGCTGAAAAAGTTGTAGTTTCAGGTAATAAAGAAACTGATAAAATCTATTATCACCACACAGGTTATCCAGGTGGTTTAAAATCTGCTTCAGTTAAAGAAGTTAGAGAAAAAGATGCAACAAAATTGATTGAAAAAGCAGTTAAAGGTATGTTACAACACAACACATTAGGTGCTCAACAATTCAACAAACTAAAAGTTTATGTTGGTCCTGAACACCCACATGCTGCTCAACAACCAATCGTGATAGAAAAGGAGGCTAAATAATGGCTAATGAAATTATTGCTACTGGACGTAGAAAAAATTCTATCGCAGTTGTTAAACTTGTAAAAGGTAAAGGTAGAATTTTCGTTAACGGGAAAACTTTATCTGCTTACATCGGTAACAGACCTGCTGTTGAAATGATGATTTATAGACCTCTTGTTTTAACTGAAAATCAAGATAAATATGATGTTAAAGTTAAAGCTGTTGGTGGTGGTATCGTTGGTCAATCTGGTGCTATCCGTCATGGTATTTCAAGAGCATTATTAAAAGCTAATGAAGAATACAAAGCAGTTCTTCGTTCAGAAGGTTTATTAACTCGTGATGCTAGAGTTAAAGAACGTAAAAAATATGGTAGAAAAAGAGCTCGTAAGAGATTCCAATTCTCAAAACGTTAATACGAATTATTCGTTATATACAGAAAAGACCAATGGAAACGTTGGTCTTTTTTATTGTTTTATGTCGAATAAATTAAGAATATTTTTTTATTAGAAATTTTTTATAGATTTTCTTTACAAAATGTTGTTTTGCTTGACAGTATGGGGGTTTCAAGAGTAAAATATTAATTATGTGTAGAATTGGGGCAATAAAATCAAAACGCAATATTCACCCATCTGAAGCGTTAAAGTTAATGCGTTCTCAACAAGAGGGGCATGATGATTCAGGTTTTGCGTTTGTGATGCAGGATTTGGGTGGGATTTTTGAGGCATATAAAGATATGCCTATCTTATCAATGGCTGCGACTATTGAGGGTACAAGATTAGCAGAAGATATTTTACACGATTTAGGTTTTAAACGTGTTTTGCAATGGTCTCCTGATATTCAAAATATTAAGGGCTTGAAAATTAATCCAATGCCAAACTATATTTTTGAAGTTTTGATGTATCCAAAGAGTCATAAATACGCTACGAAAGAAGAAAAAGAAGAATTATTAATTGATACAAGTATCAAGTTAAGACGTGCATTAGAAGCCAATAATGCTGGTTATATTTATTCATTTTGGCCAGATGTTTTAACATTGAAAGAAATCGGTAGTCCAAAAGATATTGGTACTTATTTTAATTTGTGGAATGATGATAGTGAACTATGTTCAAAAATTATTACTGCTCAATGTCGTCAAAATACAAATTATGGTATTGTTCGTTATGCGGCACACCCATTCTTTTTAGAAGGTTATACTGTTTTAGTTAATGGCGAAAATACTTTCTATGAAAAGAATAAATTGTATCAACAAGGGTTGTATAAAGGTTATATTGGTTTTGAGTCTGATTCTCAATGTTTCTTATATTCTTTGCATTATGTGAATAAGATTTTAAAATGGCCTTTGGAATATTTTATGCATACAGTATTTCCACTATCTTATAGTGAAATAGAAAAACGCAAGTCTGCTGAAAAGGAAGTTTTGCTAAGAATAAAGGCGTCTTTAGAACATTTAGAAGCAAACGGTCCAAATACTGTTTTAGGTGTTGTACCAGACGGACGTTTGATATGTGTTTGTGATCCTAAGAAGTTAAGACCAGTTGTTGTTGGAAGAGATAAAGATACTGTTATTATGACTTCTGAGGTTGCTGGTATAAATGATTTACTTCCGAATAGAGATATGACAAAGGATATTTATCCAAAAGAACGTGAAATGGTAGTAGTGAATAATGATTTAACGGTGGAAAGATGGCAACAGTAAAAGTAAATGAATTACATAGAGATGATTTACCTTGGATAATTGAATACGATGAATCAAAATGTATTCAATGTGGTAAATGTACTGCGACATGTTCTTTCAATGCCATAAAACCTTGTGTAGAACAACGAAAAAAAACAGGTTCTTTAATTGAAAAAAATAAATTAGAAAAAGTTGTAGTTATAAAACAAGAAGTTTCTTTCAAAAACCATTGTCGTGGTTGTGGTATGTGTGAAAGAGTTTGTCCAAATGGTGCTATAAAACCTGTTCGAAATACAGATGATAGATATTCTATTCGATATAGAGCACAAACAGGTGATTCTGTAAAAAAAGGTGGACGTTCAAACCTTAATACAGAAGGTAGAACTTTGGATAAAATTAAGGTTGGTAGAATCTCTCAAATGACAGATCCATCTTTAGATGCTGTTAGACATACATTTGAGTTAAAAACACCTTTTGGAAGAGTTTTGTCTGCTGATAAACTTAATTTAGAATTTAAGAATGGCAAGATGGTAGAGACAAAACCATTACCACCAAATCGTTGGATTTATCCTATTATTATGGGCGATATGTCTATTGGTGCTGTTTCATGGCGTATGTGGGAAGCAATGGCTATTGCTACAGCATATTTGAATGAAGTAATGGGTATTCCTATTAGAATGTGTACAGGTGAGGGTGGTATTCCATCAAGACTATTAAAATCAAAATATGTTAAGTATATGATTTTGCAAATAGCATCAGGACATTTCGGTTGGAATAGAATTGTTGATGCTATGCCTGATATGGTTGAAGATCCAGCAGGTATATTGATTAAAATAGGTCAGGGTGCAAAACCTGGTGATGGTGGTATGTTGATGGCAAATAAAGTTGCTAAATATGTACAAGAAATTAGAGGTGTTCCAAAAGCTGATTTGTTGAGTCCACCAACTCATCAAGGTTTATATTCTATTGAAGAAAGTGTTCAGAAGATGTTTTTATCAATGAATGCTGCATTCAATTTTAAAGTTCCAGTTGCAATCAAAGTTGCTGCTTCTGTAACTAGTGTATCAGTTTATAATAACTTATTAAGAGATCCGTATAATATTGTTGGTGGGTTCTTCTTAGATGGTTTGGCTGCTGGTACTGGTGCTGCTCATGAAATATCTTTAAACCACACAGGTCACCCAATTACATCTAAGTTGAGAGATTGTTATAAAGCAGCAATTAATCAAGGCAGACAAGGTGAAATACCGATTTTTGCTGGTGGTGGTTTAGGTCAAACAGGTAGTTTTGCAGCAGATGCGTTTAAATTGATTTGTTTAGGTGCAAATGGTGTATTCTCAGGTAGATTATTATTACAAATTGCAGGTTGTGTTGGTAACGATACAGAAAGATGTAATGCTTGTAATACAGGTTTGTGTCCTGCTGGTATTGCAAGTCAAGATGTATGTTTAACTAAACGACTTGATATTGATAAAGTAGCACAGAATTTGGTTAATTATATTCTTGCGACAGATTTAGAGTTAAGAAAATTGATGGCTGCAACAGGTTGTTCATCATTACCAGTTGGACGTTCAGATGCTTTAATTACTGTAGATAAGAATGTTGCTGAAAGATTAGATATACAATACGTATGTTAGGAAATTATGAAAACAATTAAGATTAATGCTTTAGAAAATAACGAAAGAATGTCAACTCAATCATTGTTACAATTGATTGAGTCTAAAATAGAAGAAGGTTATACAGATTTTGAAATCAATGCTTGTGGACAACATGATATTGGTGGTTCATCTTGGGCTAAGGATAAATCTAAAACTTTGAATTTTAAAATAACTAATCCCGGACAAAGGGTTGGTGCAATGGCACGTAAAGGAACTAATATTTATGTAGATGGTTCTGTTCCAGCCGATGTAGGTTGGCTTAATTCAGGTGCTAAAATAGTTGTTAATGGTGATTGTGGTGATACTGCTGCTCATTGTGCGGCTAGTGGTAGAATATATGTTTCTGGTCGTGTTGGTACACGTTCCGGTGCATTGATGAAGCATGATCCAAAGTTTGAAACACCACAATTCTGGGTGTTAAAAAATACCGGTTCATTTAGTTTTGAATTTATGGGTGGTGGCATAGCAGTTATTTGTGGTTATGATTGTGCTGGTATTAAATCTGTTTTAGGTAATCGTTCTTGTGTCGGCATGGTTGGTGGTACTATTTATTGTAGAGGTCCAATCAGTGGTGTTGCACAATGCGTTTCTATATTGGATTTAGATGAAGATGATAAAGACTTTTTGAAAAAAGGTATGAAAGAGTTTTTATCTGCTATTGATAAAAAAGGTCTAAGTGATACTTTATTAGATTTTACGGAATGGCACAAAATTGTACCTATTTCAGCAGATGAAAAAGTAAAAAGAATATCTGTAAAGGATTTTCGTTCCTCAGAATGGATTGAGGGCGGTATATTTGGCGACTTTATACAAGATGATTATAAAGTATATGAACTTGCTACAACAGGTCAAGGAAGATTAGAACAACCTGTTTGGAATAAGGATTTGTGTGTAAATTGTAGTTTATGCATTAATAATTGTCCTAATAGTGCTATTACGAAAGATGATGAGAATAATTACTTAAGTAATGATGATAAATGCATAGGTTGTGGTATTTGTTCTGCTGTATGTCCTAAGAAAGCTTGGGTAATGAAGAATAATAATAAAGAAATTTCTTAAATGAATAGTTTATATTGAAAAAGAGATGATTTTTAATCATCTCTTTTTTTATTATTTATTTAATTGTTTGTGATTGTCATTAAGCAACAACATTTAATGATTGTTGTTGAACAGGAGCAGTTTCGTGTTCAGATAAGAATCTGAAAGTTCTATAAAGTTTGTAACCTAATGATGTTAATGGGTTAGCACTCATAGAATCTGCTCTTTTAGCTAACATTTGTTCTTTTTCAAAGTTAACTTTAATTTGTTGTTGTGAACGCGGTGCGATTTGTTGGTTGTTAGATGTATAATTTATATTATATCCATTTATGTGATTGATTTTCATTTTTTTACCTCTGAGATTTTTAAGTGTATCTCAAACACTTCTTTTTACATTCTTATTATGCATCAATATAAAAATTTTGTCAAGTGTTATTTTTACACTAATTCATATATAGCTAAAACTATTGTTATTACTGCGTTTTGTATAAAGTGCATTTTGTACACTTATTCCTATTTATGGCAAATTGATGAAAATATCCCCCACATGGAGTATAAAAATTCTAAAAACCTTGATATTATTGGGTTTTATTACTCTGTAATGTCTGTTTCAAACAAATCATCGGTTAATTTTGATGCTAATTGAGAAAAACTTTCGGTAATATTTGAGTTTTCATTTACTTCAGAAACAGGTATTCCCTTGTTTATTGATGACATTATAGTGAAATAGTTGTTAGGTACTTTCCAATATACGTTTTTGTTTAAGGCTTTTTCAACATCTTGAACCGTAATTTCATCGTTTTCTAAGTATCTGTTAATTATAATTTTTGTTTTGTTTGCTGGAAATTCTAAGTTTTCAAACAAATCCAAGCATCTTTGACAATTTCTAATTAATGGTAAATTTACTATTGTAACAAGTAATATAATGTCAGAATTTTCTAGAATTGTCATGTTTAGTTTATCAACGCTTGTTCCCATATCTACAACGATATAAGAAAATGCTTCTCGTAAGTAATCAAACAGTTTTACGACTTGTTGTGGTGTTAGAGAACGTGATTGTTCGATATATGGAGGTTCTGCTAAAACGTATAAACTTGTATCTTTATATTTTTGGCATGCTTCTATAATAAAATTTTCACTATTATTTTGAGCACTGTTTACAATTTCTGATATATCAATTGTTGGTTTAATATCAAGAAAGGTTGTAACATCACCTATTGGTAAGTTTAGATCGATTAATGCAACTTTTTCTCTTGTTAGTTTTGCAAATTCTACTGCTAAATTGGTTGCGATAGCAGTTTTACCAACACCACCTTTGTTTGAAAATACAGAAATAATTTGAGATTTCTTTAACACTTTAACATCTTCTTGAGCACATTTTATTAGTGCTACAAGTAAATCTTTTTTTAATATTGGTTTAGATACAAAATCTTTTGCACCGAATCGAAGTGTTTGAATAATATTTGCAGTAGTGTAGTCTTCAGATAATACAATTACATTTGTTCCAAGTTCTGATAAGCGTTTTATCATTTTTAATGATTTGTTTTTATCAGAAGTCATAGAGAATAACACGGCTTTTGGTTTATTTTCTTTTACATATCTAATACCATCATCGTAATTATCAAAGATTTTATCAATATTCATTTCATTAAAATCTGATAGATATGCTAAGATAATATCTTTTGTCTGTGATTCTTGTTCAAATATAACTAAATTTTTATTCATAATAACTCCGAAAAATACTACAAAACTATAATAGCTTATTTTTCGGATTTATACAATATTATATTTTTTTGTTTAATAAATTATCAAATAAAGAACGAACTTTCTGGAATGTTTGAGAGATATTATTTAACTTTGTTCCGTTGTCAGCCATATAGTATTCTCCAGTTTTGTCAAAATATCTCATTCCTTGTTGTTGTTTAGTATCTTCTTTTAAAATAGTTGTATTTTTAGATGTAATACCAAGCGTTTTCTTTAAGAAATAATCGTTGTTAAGTGAATATTCCATGTTTTTATACATTTTTAATTCTTCTTTAAAATCAAGAAGTTCTGCTGATACAACCCCATTTTTTTTTTTTATTTTTTTAAATGCTATTCCAAATGTAACGTTCGGCTTGTTAGAGTCGACTCTATTCATTATTACTCCCTTTTATATATCGGTAAAATATGTGTGATAGTGTAATTTAAAAAGAGCCTTGTTATGTTTCAAACAAGGCTCAAAATATTGTTTATCTATAGTGAGCGAACGCTTTGTTAGCTTCAGCCATCTTGTGAGTATCTTCACGTTTTTTGCAAGCTGAACCTTGTCCGTTTGAAGCGTCCATTAACTCATTAGTTAATTTATCAATGAAAGATTTTCCGCCTCTGTTCTTAGCTGAAGCAATCAACCAAGAAGAAGCAAGAGCAAATCCTCTGTCAGGTTTAACTTCGATAGGTACTTGGTAAGTAGAACCACCGATACGTCTAGCCTTTACTTCCAATAAAGGTGTTGCGTTTTGCAATGCTTTTTGGAATACTTCGATAGGATTATCGTTAACTCTTTCTTTAATTCTTTCCATTGTAGCGTAGAATATTTTTTCTGCTAAAGATTTTTTACCACGACGCATAATTCTGTTAATGAATTTAGAAATATCTACGTTGTTGTAAATAGGATCTGGAGCAGGTATTCTTTTTTCAGGTTTTGAACGTCTAGACATTATTTCTTACCTCCCTTTTTAGCACCGTATTTAGAACGGCTTTGTGCTCTGTTAGCAACACCAGCTGTATCTAATGTTCCTCTAACGATGTGATATCTTACACCTGGAAGATCCTTTACACGACCTCCTCTTATAAGAACAACACTGTGTTCTTGTAAGTTGTGACCGATACCCGGAATATAAGAAGTAACTTCAAATCCGTTTGTTAATCTTACTCTGGCAACTTTTCTAAGTGCTGAGTTTGGTTTTTTAGGGGTTGTTGTGTAAACCCTTGTGCAAACTCCACGTCTTTGAGGACAATTCATCAAAGCTGGAGATTTAGTTTTGTCTGTTAGTTTTTTACGTTCTTGACGTACTAACTGGTTAATTGTAGGCATAATTTCTCCTTTATTCTCTATTACATTTGCAAATTCACTATCTTTCCAGGAACCCTTACTTATTCCGGTAGTGTTTGCTATCTGCTTTTAGCCGTCAAATCCAGCACGAAAATTTCGACTAAAGCGTAATTATATCTAACTACATACATAATTCATTGTCAATTGAATTGTTAAGTATTATCTCTAATATAGTGGGTGAAAATGGTTATTATTTTTGATAAAATTTTTTGTATGAAATTTTATGTATAAAATAGTCGCAAAACCTTGTAAAATCTATAAAAAATCATTAAATATCATCTAAATAGACTATGACATAACATGCTCAATATGAAATAATATTATTGGGATTATTAGTCTTAAAATAACTAGATCTCGGGGAAATATTAAGAGTTGCTACAAGGTTAAAATTTGATTAAACTAAGTTTGGAAAAATTTAGCATAATTTTTCGCACGCTTCTAATTATGGTTTTGTGCTTGATTTTTGGCGGCTCTATTACCTTTGCAAACTCTTATGAAAATAGTATCCAACACTTGTTATCAGATGATTGTAGCACATCTGTATTGTTAGCCGATGCAACTGAATCTTTACCTCAATTAAATCAATCAACAGAAATTATCAGAGATTTTAAATTTAATGACTCTGAAAACGTTACTTTAGAGGAAAATATGGGAACAACATCAAGTGGTATTTTTTCTATTAATGGTGTTTCTTCAGAAGATAATAGTATTGTTTTCAACAAATTTTCAGGATTTGTTGTTTCAAAAATTCAAACAACTCTTAATATAAACAACGTCACAATATCTGGTGCTGAATCAGCAATTGGTTCTGCTATTTATAATACGGCATCAGATGCTGAAATTAACATAAATAATGTTAGTTTCGAGAGCAACTCAACACTATCACAAACAGATGCATTAGGTGGTGTAATATACAGTAATGGTAAATTGACACTTACTAATACATCCTTTATTGGTAATTCTGCAACTACAACAGGTGATTCAGCAGAGGCGAAAGGAGGTGCAATATATGCAAGAAATTCTATCCAAATGGTTGCGGATAGTGATAATGTTGTAATTGTAGATAATTTTACCCAAACTTCTGATGGCACAGTGGAGAATAATGCAATTTATATTGATAATTCTTCAGCAACTCTTAATATTAGTGCTATCAATAGTGGTACTTTTGCTATTAGTGATAATATCAATGGTGCTACTGGCTATAAAGTATTAATGACTGGTGATGGAACTGGTCGAATTGGTTTATTTGATTCCATTTATAATGCAAATATATCTGTATCAAATGTAGATATATCTTTTGCAGATGGAAAAGCAACTGACCATCAATTAGATAATCTTAATATTGGTAACAATGTTAACTTTATTATTGATGCAGATTTGGCAAATGGTATTGCTGATGCAATAATATCTCCAAATTCTACAGGAACAATTAATATTTCAGAAATTAGTGTTATATCAGCTTCAACAGATAATAGTGTAAAACTTCAAGTTATAAAAAATAGTGACAATCTTACATTGAATATAGATAAGGTAGCATCAAAACTTGTTACAACTCTTCAATCTACAATGTATAACGATTCTATTTTGGCTGATTCAATCTCGTTAGGTACAACAGATAGAGAAAATGATAGTATTATTATTTCTGGTTGGAAAGATGTACTTTATGAAATGGTTCATGATACTAACCCAACTCATATGTTGAAAAATTTTATATTTAATACACCAACTGAATATGTTTTAACAAAAGATTTAGGTGAAATGCCTCAAGAATCAATTCTTTCTATATACAATCTTTCAGGTGCAAAATATGGTGTTATCAATGCAAATGAACATTCTATGTTTGAATTGGTTAATCCAATTACAAGTGTTAATTTGCGAAATATTATGATTAAAAATGCTAAAACTGATAAGAATGGTTCTGTTGCTTATTTGAATAATACAACTTCAAGTTTTAATGCTACAAATTCTGTTATAACATCAAACAAATCAGAAGGTGATGGTGGTGCTATTTATGTTAAAAGTGGTACTTTATCATTAAGAAATTCTACAGTATCTGAAAACACATCTTCTGGTAATGGTGGTGCATTATATGTTACAGATGATGCACAAGTTGAACTTGTTAATGTTGATTTTAAGTCTAATACCGCAAATGGCAATGGTGGTGCTATTTACGCAAATAAAGATGTAACTGTTAAAGCCGAAAATGGTTCATCAACTTTTGATGGAAACAAAGCAAATGGTGAAAGTAATGCAATTTATGCAACATCAGATTCAACAGTTACATTAGATGCTAGAAATAACGGTACTATCAATATGAATGATAAGATTTCTGGTGAACAAGGTTACAATTTAAATATCACAGGCAACTCTAAAGGTAATGTTAATCTAAACAATGAAGTATCCAATGCTAATGTAACTTTGTCTGGTACAAATCTTAATCTTGCAAAAGATAATTTGTTGAAAGGCAATAAATTTAATGCAAGAGGTGGCAATTTAAATCTTATAAATGGTGAGATTGGTAATACCGATTTTAGTAACTTAACAACTGGTGGTACAACAAAAGTTGGTGTAGATGTTGATTTAGCAAATAAATCAATGGACAGGGTTACTGCTGATTCTTATGGCAAAATGAATGGTACACTTAATGTTAACAAGATGAATTTGTTATCAGATTCAAAAGAATCTACTGTAAAAATTAAGTTCGCAGATTCACCATTGAAAGACCATGTAAAAACATCATTAAAGACTGTTACTTATTCAAGAGTTTATAAATATCTTGTTTCATACAGTAAGAGTGATGGATATTTCTCTTTTACAAGAGGTGGTGGAACTGATGCATCTTCATTCAATCCTGCAATTTTACCATTAGGTATTGCTCAACAAACTGCATATATGAATGAACTTCAAAATTATCAATCTGCAATGTATCATTCTGATACATATATGATGCTTCCTAAGAAAGTACGTATGGCTGGTAACAATGATAGTCGTTATGCAGTTGATTTTGATGATATTGAAGGTGAATCATTCATTGAAAAATATTTGGCTATTCCAGAAGAAATAAAAAGTATTTGGGTTCGTCCTTATGCATCTTTTGAACATATTCCATTAAAGAATGGTCCAACTGTATCAAGTATGAATTATGGTACAGTCTTTGGTGGTGATAGTAATATGATTGAACTTTCTCACGGATTTAAGGCTGTATATGGTGGATATGTTGGTTATAACGGTAATACAACAAGTTATAGCAATGTTAATTCACTTCAACAAGGTGCAGTAATTGGAGTTACTGGAAACCTTTATAAAGGCAATTTCTTTAATACTTTGACTGCAAACGTTGGTTGGATGATTAATGATTCGGATACGGAATATGGCTCTGATACTATGCATATTATTATGTCAGGTTTTGCAGATAAGATGGGGTATAATATTGAAGTTAATTCTGGTAAAGTTATTATTCAACCATCATTGATGATGGGTTATACATTTGTGTATGCATCAAATTATACAACATCTAGTGGTATAAATATTGAAGCAGAGCCTTTGCATGTTGTACATTTTGCTCCAGGTTTGAAAGTTATTGCGAACTTGGCAAATGGTTGGCAGCCTTATGCAACATTTACTATAATGTGTAATTTTATTGATAAAACTAATTTTACAGCAAGTACTATTAGATTACCTCAAATGTCTATAGATCCTTATGTTGAATATGGTATTGGTATTCAAAAACGTTGGCAAGATAAATATTCTGGATTTGCTCAAGCGACTGTTAGAAATGGCGGCAGACGTGGTGTTGCTTTGTTATTTGGTTTTAGATATATGTTCGGTAAAATTATTAGCAGAGAACATTTTATTGTTCGTGAAAATTTAGGTAAGAAGAAAACATTATTCAAAGAAAGAAAAGAACCAGAAATTGAAATTGGTTCATTAACTCCAAATGATAAAAATAAAACTAAACCATCAACACCTGTTGCAGAACAAAAAGGTAAATCTAAGATTAGATTTAGCGTAATTGATGGTTTGAAAAAGGCATCTAGAATTATATTCTTTAAATATAACACAGATGTATCAGCAAAAGTTGTTACAGATGTATATCCTGATGGCGTTATTATGACAACCTTAAAAGGTATGGATACAACAGGCAAAAATAAAAATAATATGTCATCTGATTTTAAAGATAAAGATTTGGTAGGCAGACCTCGTTCTACTGAATCTAATATGCAAAATCGTCCTGTTGAAGATTTGGTAAAACTTCAACAATCAAAACAAAATAGTAAGAAACAACAAACAAAATCAGTAGAAAAACAAGTTGTGAAACCACAAGCACAACAAACAAAACCAGTAGAAAAACAAGTTGTGAAACCACAAGCACAACAAATAAAACCAGTGGAAAAACAAGTTGTGAAACCACAAGCACAACAAACAAAACCAGTGGAAAAACAAGTTGTGAAACCACAA
>JBNMJS010000008.1:0-33180 GCA_050873965.1 Cyanobacteriota bacterium
ACAAAAAATATATATCTAATTTTTTGTTGATTGTATGTATTGATTATAATTTATCGTTGTTGTTAAATTGTGATATGAAACGTAGAGAGTTTGTAATTTTACTCATAACAGTTATTGTGGTTTATTTTCTATATCAGATTATTACATCTGCTGTAGTTACTTCTACACCTGCATTACAAACTGCTGATTTAATAAATAATAAACAAGTTTCTCCACAAGAATTGTATTATGATTCTTGGAAAACTGTAAAAAAATTCTATATAGATTCATCTTACAATTCTCAAGATTGGAATTATTGGAAAAAACATTACGATGGACAACTTAAAACAGATGAAGATGCTAGAGTTGCAATTGAAACAATGGTTGCAAGTTTAGATGATCCATATAGTAGATTTTTATCAAAACGTGATTATGCAGAACAATATAATTCTATTGATTCTCATATTACAGGTATTGGTATAAATATTATGATGAGAGGTGGAAATCCTTTTGTATATAGTGTTATAAATGATACTCCTGCTGAAAAATCTGGTTTAATGGCAAATGATATAATTATTGCTGTTGATGGTAAAAATGTTAGTGGATTGGAACTTTCTAGTGTCGCTTCTCTTGTTAGGGGTAAAGAAAATACGTTTGTGACATTAAAAATTAAACGTGGAAATAAGGTTTTAACAAAACGAATACAAAGAGCCAAAATTGAAATTAAATCTGTTGAATCGTCTATTAGAAAAAATAATATTGGCTATATCAAGATTAAAAGTTTTATCGGAACAAATACAGCATCTGATTTTGTTACTGAGTTAAAGACATTAGATAAAACAAAAGGTTTAATTATTGATTTGCGAGGCAATACTGGTGGTTTACTTACAAATGCTGTTGTTGTTGCAAATTTGTTCATAAATAATGGTCGTATAGTTAGTATCGTATCTAAAGATGGTAGAAGACAAGATATTAATGCTCAAGTTAATTTACCTATAATGAATAAACCACTTGTTGTATTAGTAGATGAATCTAGTGCAAGTGCAAGTGAAATATTATCAGGTGCATTGAAAGATAATAGAAAAGCCATTTTAGTTGGTACAAGAACTTTTGGTAAAGGGCTAGTGCAACAAATTGTGCCGTTACCTAATGGAACAGGTTTAAATATTACTATTGCAAAATATTTGACACCAAAAGGATATGATATTAATAAAAAGGGTATAGAACCTGATATTAGAGTCCCTTATACATTATCTGATATGAAAAAACATAATGATACTCAGTTGAATAAGGCTGAAGCAATTATCAACGGAATAACAAAATAAAAATTAGTTATTTTTATTGCGATTTTTTTTGAATGCAAAATATTTAAAAAATAAGTATGATGAAATTGCTGCAAATGCATTTGCAAAGAATTGAGCAATTGCAATTTCTAGTATTTGATTAAGGTCTATATAACTTAATATGTAAACAATAATTTCAATTGTTACAGCATTTATCAAGTATCCAAAGAACCAAGCAATTAGACATTTCATGTATTGTTTAACAATTGGTCCTTTTGATTTGAAGGTTAAATATCTTTGAGTTGCAAAAGATATAAATGATGATGCAAACCATGTTGTGGCTAGTACAAATTGACGTAAAAAGAACCAAAAATTTATTTTAACCATTGGTAAGATTATTCTTATTCCAGTATGTATATCGTGGACAAATTCACGTCCTATACCATATAGCAAAAATGTTAGAAAAATAAACATAATGTATGATACAAGGAAATTAAAACCACCTATAAATACGTATCGTATTTTCTCTGGTATTTTAAACCATAAGCATATTAAATCTCTAAAATTTTGTATAATTTTTTCCATTTTTTCTTACCAAAATTGATTGTATTATAAAGTAATATATAGTACAATTAAAATAATGTTAGCAAATTAGGAGTTTTTTTATGAAGGGGATAGTTTTAGCAGCAGGAGCAGGTACAAGATTGTATCCAGCATCTCAACCAATATCAAAGATTTTATTACCAATTTATGATAAGCCAATGATATATTATCCACTTTCAACATTGATGCTTGCAGGAATTAGAGATATTCTTATTATTACAAATGAATCAGACTATGATAACTTTAGAAAGTTATTAGGCGATGGTTCTCAATTTGGTTTGAATTTATCATATAGAGTTCAATACATTCAACGTGGCATTGCTGATGCATTTTTGATAGCAGAAGATTTTATTGCCGGTGATGATTGTGCGTTGATTTTAGGTGATAATATATTCCATGGTCATGGTTTTTCAACGATTATGAAAGAAGCTTTATCAAGAAATAACGGTGCTACTGTATTTGGTTATACAGTGAAAGATCCTGAAAGATTTGGTGTTGTTGAATTTGATGAAAATAGAAAAGTTTTATCTTTAGAAGAAAAACCTAAAAATCCAAAATCTAATTATGCAGTTACAGGTTTGTATTTTTATGATGGAAATGTTTGTGAATATGCAAAACAACTTCACCCATCACAAAGAGGTGAATTGGAAATTACTGATTTGAATAAAATTTATATGGAAAAAGGTAAATTAAATGTTGAAATCTTGGGTAGAGGTTTTGCTTGGTTAGATACTGGTACACATGATTCTATGTTGCAAGCAAGCAATTTCGTTCAATCTATGGAATTAAATAAGGGTGTTAAAATTTCTTGTTTAGAAGAAATTGCTTATAATCAAGGTTTTATTTCTGCAAAAGACTTGTTAGGTAAAATAGAAAAATACGGTAATAATCCGTATTATAGTTATATTAGAAACATTGTTATGCAAGATTTGACTTATGCAAAATAAATTATTTTTTGCTTTTGTTAACAATTCTTAATATTATGTTATAAAAAAGTCAATTTTTTTATTTGTAAATACTTTATATATACATAAGAGATATTTAAGAGAGAGAAAGCGAGATATAATTATGCAAAGAAGTGCAATTGAACGTAATAAAAAACCTATTGGCTCATTAGAGATACCAGATGATTTTGCTAGATATTATTTAAATAGAAAAGATAGACAAATGAGATTCTGTAATGCAAAAGACCCGATTTATCATGTCTTTGCAAGTATTGATAAACGACCTTTGGGTGAGTTATTCAAAGGATTTGTAAAAGAATCGGTAAAAGATTCAAAGAGATTTTTGGCAAGTCTTGTGGCGTAAACTTAGGAAAAAGAAAATTTATAGGAAAAGGGAAATAGAAACAAAAAAGAGAAACCGAAAGGTTTCTCTTTTTTTATATTGTTTATCTGATTAAGACTTGCGTTTGCGAGCTGCTTCAGATTTGCGTTTTCTTTTTACGCTAGGTTTTTCGTATCTTTCACGTTTTTTTACTTCAGAAAGAATTCCTGCTTTTTGGATTTTCTTTTTGAAACGTCTAAGTGCTACTTCGATACTTTCGTTTTCACCAACCTTAACTTCTGGCATTCTGTTTTTCACCACCTTCAATGCTTGTGTAACAGGTAAATAATATATTAAAAATTTTATAAAATCAAGCGATTAGGCAATATTGCTTTACAATCGTGATTATTTTTGAAATAAATCGTAGATTTGAATTTTAATATAATCATTCCGAACTTGTTTCGGAATCTATTTAAATTTTTACTTTATCAAATTATTATTTTCTTTTTCTACTGTTTTCTTTCTTTGGGCTTCGCAACTCCGAAAGAAAGAAAACAGTTATAATAATATAATCAAAGAAATGTTGTGAAATAATTAAACAAATTTGCAATTTAGAAAGCAAGAAAATTGTAAAATAAAAATATAAAATTTCTCTAAAATCTTCTCTCATGCAGATATATGATATTTTGTTGTTAGGTATGTTGTTAGTGGTATTATATTATTATGGCGTTATCTTATGATGAAGTAATATCACAGATTAAGGATAGGTTGGATATAGTCGATGTTGTATCGCAATCTGTTGTGTTAAAAAAATCTGGTGCAAACTATTGGGGTTTGTGTCCTTTTCATAATGATAAAAAACCGTCATTATGCGTAAGTCCATCAAAAGGTATCTACAAGTGCTTTTCTTGTGGTGCAGGTGGTGACGCTCTTACATTTTTGTTAAAAACTCAAAACAAAGATTTTAAAGAATTAATCGCAGAATTAGCAGAAAAATTTGGTATTGAATTACCTAAAACTGCAGGGTTCAGACCTCAAAATAAAGAACTAAAAGATGAAATGAAGCATGCTTGTAAAGAGGCCGCTAGATTTTATCAAAAACAACTTACTTTAGATAAAGATTCGTCAAAGGCAATGGGCTATCTTAAGAAAAGAAGTATCAACGATTCTATTATAGATATTTTTACTCTTGGTTGGGCACCTAATGATTATCACAAATTGTACGACCATTTGAAAGGTAGTTTTTCTGATGAAGTTTTGGAAAAAGCCGGTTTGATTTTAAAAAGTAAAACAGGTCATTGGATAGATAGATTTAGAAATAGAATTATTATACCTATTCAAAATGAAGATGGTGAGTATGTTGCGTTTGGTGCAAGAGCAGTTGATGAAGGACAAAATCCAAAATATTTGAACTCTGCTGACTCTTTGATTTATAACAAACGTAAAATTTTATTCGGATTATATACTGCAAAAGATTATATAAAAGAAGAAGATGCAGTGATAATTATGGAAGGTTATTTTGATGTAATCTCAACACAAGCTCATGGAATAAAAAATTGTGTTGCATCTTGTGGTACAGCATTCACTCAGGAGCATGTGAGATTATTATCTAGATATACAAAATCAAGAAGAATCTTTTTGTCATTTGATACGGATTCAGCAGGTGTAAATGCGACAACAAAAGGTGGGGAAACTATTAGAGAAGTATTTTCATCTTTAGGTAATATCAAACAATTTGATGAAAGTCATGTTGCGGCTGGAGATGAAAATTATGCTTGTGAAATACGTGTTGTATCACCACCAGAGGGCAAGGATCCTGATGAATACGTTAGGGCTTATGGGGCAGAGGCATTGAAAGAACACATTAAAAATGCACCACTTCTAATTGATTTTGAACTCAATAATATTTTAAAACAAAGTCATGTAGCAAAAACTCCTCAAGAAAAATCAAAGATTGTTGAGGATATTATTCCAATATTGTGTGAAATACACAATAAAGTTATTCAGGGTGAATATATAAAAATGGTTGCAACAGCATTGGATATTGATGAGTCATCATTGGCTCAAGAAGTGCGTAAAATGGCGAAATATGAGCCTGATAATACATTCGCACCTGATAGCAATTTTACACCTGTTGTAAAATCAAATGTAACAAAAACTTCACAAATCCTCGAAATGACGCAAAAAAATTTATTGAGTGTTTATTTAGTAGTTGGAAATCAAATTACTTTACCTCAAATAAGTGAAATGATACCAACAGATATATTCACTGATGAAATGTTAATAATTGTAAAAAATACAATTGACAAATTTACTCAAACAGTAAATAATGTCAGGGGTCTTCGAGAAAAGTTATTTACAGAATTTATTGAAGATACATCGATGACTCAGCTATTAACAGAGTTAGTGTATATAGCAGATTCCTTCAAAGGATTATCCGCTGGCGACCTAAGTCAAGCAATAGATGATATGAAATTAAAACTCAGTAGGTTAGCGAACGAAGAAGAAACAAAGGAATTGAAAAAGAAATATAGTGCAGCAAATGATGATGATATAGAAGCGTTAAAGTTGCAAATGGCACTTAGAGATAAGTTGAAGTTAAAATTAAATGGAGATAATAAATGAACAAAACTGATCCAAATTCATCAATAGTTAGTGTAGCAGAAGATGACAGATTAGATGTAATTGATTATGAAGGCGATAAAACTGATTATATTTCTGAAAGTTTAGCATCTGACAGTATTGAAGATATTATTTCATCTGACAAAATGTCTATGAAAAATAGTGATAGCTACATGAGTGAAGATTCTTCAATGATGACACCATCAATTGAAGTGCCAAAAGGTATTGCTGTTGAGGATCCTGTTAGATTATATTTAAGAGAAATTGGTCGTATCAAATTATTATCAACAGCAGAAGAAATTGAATTAGCACGTAAAATTATGGCTGGTGGTTCTGCTGGTGATAGAGCGAAAAGAAAATTAGTTCAAGCAAACTTAAGATTAGTTGTTAGTATTGCTAAAAAATATGTTGGTAGAGGTATGTTATTCTTAGACCTTATCCAAGAAGGTAACTTAGGTTTGATTCGTGCAGCTGAAAAATTCGATCATGAAAGAGGTTTTAAGTTCTCAACTTATGCAACTTGGTGGATTAGACAAGCAATTACAAGAGCAATTGCAGACCAAGCTAGAACAATCCGTATTCCAGTTCACATGGTTGAAACAATTAACAAATTGAAAAAGGTTACTAGACGTTTAGCTCAAGAACGTTCAAGAAAACCAACCGAAGAAGAATTAGCAGCAGAAATGGGCGTATCTATTTCTAAATTGAGAGATATTGTTAAAATCGCTCAAGAACCACTTTCATTAGAAACACCAATTGGTAAAGAAGAAGATTCTAGATTGGGTGATTTTATTGAAGATACTGGTGCAGATGCTCCTATTAAGACAGTTGCTTCTGAATTATTAAAAGAAGATTTAGCAGAAGTATTATGTACATTGTCTGCTAGAGAACGTGACGTATTAAGATTACGTTTCGGTATGGACGATGGTCGTCAAAGAACATTAGAAGAAGTTGGTCAATTGTTCGGTGTTACTCGTGAACGTATCAGACAGATTGAAGCAAAAGCTTTAAGAAAATTACGTCACCCTAACCGTCGTAAAAAATTAGAAGAATACGTTGAAAGTTAATATTTTTAACAATTTATAAATAAAACTTGTATTCTGTGTATTTTTAGGGTATTTTAATATTACACTAAAAGAAGGAAGGACAAATCATGTCAAAGCAATGTGAAGTATGTGGTAAAAAACCACTTAAAGCAGCAAAATTAACTTTTTCTCATAAACAAATTGTTCACAGACAAACACCTAACTTACAGTCTGTAAAGGTTAATGTGAATGGTACTTCAAAGAAGATGACAGTTTGTACATCTTGTTTAAGAGCAGGAAAAGTTCACAAAGCAGTTTAAGCTTTATTTGAAAATTTAAAAAATAACGGATTGATTATTCAATCCGTTATTTTTTTATTAATTCTATATTTTGGGGCATGTTTATTTGTTTTTGATGTTTTTTAAATCTTCCATCATAAGCCATCTAGGTTTACCAATTTCAGTAGAATGGTTTCTTAACAAGTATGATGGGTGGAAGATTGCCATTGCATCATATTCTTTGCCACAAACCTCTATTTTTAACCATTGACCTCTGATTTTTGAAATGGGTGTTTTGTTTGGATAAAACGATTGTAGGGCTGTTGCTCCACAAAGGATAATTACTTTCGGGTTAACAGTTTTTATTTGTGTTTCAATATAGTTTCTACATGCAGACTTTTCGCTATCTTTAGGGACCCTGTTTTCTGGAGGTCTGCATTTTACTGTATTGATAATGTATAAATCATTTTTTCTTGATATGCCAGCTTGTTCTAAAAATTCGTTTAAGAGTTTTCCAGCTCTGCCAACAAAAGGTGTTCCGGTCAAATCTTCATTTGCTCCGGGTGCTTCTCCTACAAGAATATATTTTGCACTATCAGGGTTCCCGTCAGAGAATACAATATTTGTTCTTGTATTACCAAGTTCACATTTGTGGCAATTTTGGCATTCGTTTTTTAACTCGTTAAGTATTTCACTTTTTTTCATTGTTATTTCCTTATGGATGTAATATTGCAATGACTGTTTTGTCTGTAAAATACTTGTTCGCACATTCTAAAACTTGTTCGGAAGTTACGTTTTTGATTTTTTCATGCATTGTTTCATAATAACCAAAAGGCAAATCATTTATTCCGTAATATGCCATAGAAGTTGATTGTTGGAAATTAGTTTCAACAATGAATTGATGTTTGCCGAAAATGTTATTTTTCGCATTTTTTAATTCTTCTTCAGAAACAGGTTCTCTTTTAATTTTTTCAATTTCTTCTTTAAAACCTTTTAGACAAGTGTCTATGTTTGATGGTTCAGTCGCAATATATATGCTGAATAAAGAAGATAATTCTTTAATTTCACAAGCAGTTCTAACTGTGTATGCTAGACCACGTTTTTCACGTAATTCTCTAAATAATCGAGATGATAGACCACTAGCACCAAGTATTGTATTGATGACAAGGATTACTGGATAATCTTCTTCTTTAAACGTAGGGATTAGCCAACCTTGCAAAATTTGTGCTTGTTGAGCATCTTCTTTTATTACTTCTGTTTTTTTAGATTCAGTAAGTGTAGGTTTCGCAAAAGTTTTTGTTACGTCTTTTGTGTTTGGTAACTCATCAAAGTTATCATTTAATAACTTGATAACTGTTTCTTCTTCAAGGCTACCAACAACTGCTAAAACTTTTCTACTAGACTCAATGATTTTTTTGTAAGAATTGATAACATCTTCTTTTGTGATTTTATCAATACATTCTAAAATATTTGTATATGTGTGTCCATAGTAGTGGTTTTCATATACTGTTTTGACAAAGGCATCAGAAACTTTTAACCTAGCAGAGTCAAGTTCTGCAACAAGTTCGCCTTTCATTTTTGTTTTTTCTTTTTCAAATTCTGCAAATGTAGAATTTTTGATAATATCTTCTAATATTTCTATAGATTTAGCAAAATCTTCATTTAGACATAAAAGTCTAAATCTAAGGTAATCTTGTTTCATATCGGCAATAATTTCAATACCGTTTTCGTCAAGAATTTTTGCTAATTCTTCGTTGTTATACTTTTTTGTTCCTTGTAGCAACAATCTTGTCATTAAAGAATATGTGCCTGCAAGTTTTTCTGCATCGTTGATTGACAAATTCATAGTCAATGCAATTCTAGGTGTTTCAGAGTTCTTTTTGTAAACGGCTCTGATTCCGTTTTTTAATTCAAATTCTCTCATCATACATATATTTAAGCACAAATTTTGATGTTTGTAAAACCATTTAAGATCGTGAAAATGTCTGAAATTTGTTATTTTATGATATGTGTTGTTGTAAATTTGCAGATGTAACAATATTGTATGTTGTCTTAGTGTATTTTTTAGTAAATATTATTTCTAATTGTATCAAATATTTATAAAAATGATTGAAAATATACGATAGATAATCTGTTTTTGTTATTATAGGTCTATAATGACAATCAACTTCACAGCGAATTTTTTAAAGACGGTAAAAATCCCTAAACGAACAACTGATGGGACTTTTTCTAATGCAAAAGTTTCTCTTGTTGAATTAGATAAAAATGATAAGGTTGATAAAAATTCTTTGTTAAAAGTATCAAAATTATGGAATGAAAAAGAATTTAATTATGCTCCAGAGATATATTATGATGCTGCAAAACCTTTTGAATATGAGAAAGTTGTAAAAGAACATTATTATGCTGTGACAACACAATCAGAAAATTTTGAAAATTTAGAACCTGAAAAGATTTTAGGTTTGAATGTTTTTTCTGAAACAACAAAACCTGAAAATGAAATAAATTGGTTACAAACAAATCCTGTTTATAAATACGGTTCTATTGAACCACGTGAATATAAAGGAATTGGCAAAGCAATTATTGAATATGTAAAAGAGCATTATAGAGATAAAAATATTAAAGTATTTGCAGCAGACGATGCTATAAATTTTTACAAAAAATTGGGTTTTAAAAATTGTCCTACAAAAACTGAAAGAGAATTATATTTAGAAGTTTAGTTTGTATTGTTTGTTAAGATATATTAATTTTCTTCTTGTTTTATTAAAGTTTATATTAAAACAGTCGTTAATCATGCAAAAGGTATGGTATGCCGTACAATTGGATTAGTTAAATTCAGTAAAGGAGTTCCTCGTGGGCATTAATTTGAATGGTAGAAGTATTGATGGTAATGGTATCACACAAGATAAGTTTAATGAAATATTAAAAAATTCAAATTATTCAGAAAAAGAGAAAAAGGCTGCTTTGGATATTTTCACAAAGTTTGCAGCGATGGATAATGATACAACAACTCTTTCAGCAGATGAAGCGAAACAGGCTTTTGCTGAGTTGGAAAAACTTAATACCGATAATGATAATGATGTATCTAAAAAAGAATTAAAACAAGGTAAAAATGGTTCGGATTATCAAAAGGCATTGGCTGAAGCCGGAAAAAGTGCCGTTGAATTATTTTATTCAAAAATTTCAGGAAATACAGATGTTCATTTAAGTAAAGATGAAGTTGGCAATACTGTCGTTACAACATTAAATGATAAAAATACTGTACCCACAAAAGATGATGATTTTAAAACGACTGTTTATGATGATAAAGGTGAAGTAAAGCATGAGGATAAACATGAAGAACCTCCAAAACTAACTGATAATGATATACAGGCAACATTTTTAAAATATATTACTAATTCTAAAGATTTTGATGGTAAACTTTTCGGCGAAAATACATTAAATGGATTTTTTGCTGGTGATAATCCACAATTAAAGGTTATTAATGAAAATGGTAAGGTCGGTATAGAATATAACGGCAAAATGTATAATATGCGTGGCAAAGATGGTGATATTCGTTTTGAATATGATGGTGAAGGTACTGAAAATAAAGGTGCTGAAGCTTTACAACATGCTATTTTAAATTCTAATTCTGATGATGCTATTCATAAATATCATAACCATGGTGAGGCAATAAATTCTGGCTCTACTTATGATGTTGCAACGGGTACAATTAATCATGGTACAAATAAGGATTCTGTATCCCAATCACAAACTTTTGCATCAATGCTAATGAATGGTAATGAAAATTCTACACTTACTCTTGATAAACAAAGAAGTAAAGATGGCTCGTTTGAAACAACAGCAGAACATATTATAAAAACACTTGATAGCAACGAAAATGGTCAATCAGATAATGAAATCTCTATGAAAGAGTTGATTTCATATCTAAAAGCAGCTGAAGTTGAGTCAAATGGACTTAATGAAAATCAGGCAACGGGTGCAAGAAGATTCGCTAAAGGTGTTGATTTAGACCTAAAAGATTTGGCAAATATTGGTGCAGTATTTAAAAAATATGATACAACTGGTAATGGAAAACTAGATAAAAATGAACTTCAAAAACTTTTAGATGATTTAAAGAAAAATAGTATGTCAAAGTTGGCACAAGGTGAGAATATTGCTGAATATAAAGGTCCAGATGATAAAGGTAACAATCCAGTAACACAACTTCACACACCAAGAACAAGAACTGCTAATCGAACAAGAAATGAAGTAGATATAAATGGTAATAAAACTGGAGAAAAAATACAATATGACTATGAAAATGGTCTTCGTACCGTTGTTAAAGATGGTAAAGAAGATTTAGAAGGTAATATTGCAGAAGAATCTGATCCAAGTTTTGGATTGGGTAAAAAACGTTTTGTATATATTGAAGGACTTCCAATAGAAGTTCGTGCAGAATTAAAACTTGATGAAGAAAGCAAAAGTAAAATTGTTGAAGTAAAAGACCGTAATGGTAGTGTTAGATATTATAAAGTTGATATTAGTAAAACAGAAGGCAAAGATGATACTTACAAACTTGGTGACGAGTTAGTTAAAAATGGTAAAAAAATGGTATCACGTCAACAATTAACAGATGATATTTGTAAACAACTTGGTATCAGAGGAGAGAATATTAAACTTCCTGATAATATAACTGCTGAGTACGGTAAAAATGGTAAAATGACATTTAAGTTGAATGGTAGAATTTGTAATTCGAATTTTGCTAGAGTTGCTATAATGCGTGCTAATTCGGAGGCAAAAGGACTTGATGATGGTCAACGTGGTATTCAAATCGAAGGATTTAAAGAAAAAAGGCTAACAAAAATTCCATCTCAATTAAATTATGTGGATAATAAATTAAGTAGTCGAGATATAGATATTTCAAATATTGAATTATATAGTTCTCAAAGTGCAGGCTGGAATTTAAGAGATTATCTCAAAAAGAATTCTATAATGATTGATAATAAAGAATATAACGTATCCTCAACTAAGATAGTAGATAAATCAGGTAATGTTCTTGTTGAATATAAAAATGGTAAATTTTTTGATGCAAAAGGTAAAGAAATCCATGAAGATAAGATTGTAGATTTATTAAATAAAGCAAATGATAAACAAAATATTGCTAGAATAGTTCAAAACTTTTAACAATAGTGTTTGTTTGTGATACAATTTCTTTGGATGATATGAAGAAGAAATACGTACCGTTTAACAAATCTATAGTTTATGCTGCTGAACTCATGACAAAGGCTTTTAAGGAGGCCGCTAGAAAATTTCATAAAGATATGAACTTTGAAATAAATCATGAGGAATTTATTGTATTGGAATCTATTTATACTAATCCTGGAATTATTCAAATAAATATTGCTAAAAATATTTTGATGAAACGTTCTTATGTTTGTAAATTTTTGGTTCAATTAGAAGAAAAAGGTTATATTTATAAAAAACAAGCAATACGTGGCAAACGTCAGATTATTATGGAGAATTATATTACTCCAGAAGGTGAAAAGGTTTATAAAAAAGTCGTAGATTTTATTGAAAAAGATATTGAAAAATGTTCTACAGAATATAATTTAGATGATTTAGAAAGAATAACTAATGTTATGTTTGATTGGGCTGAAAAAATAAAAAAAGAATGTAATTTAAAATATTAAAATATATAGGCAATTTTTATTTTTAGGTATTTTAAATAAGTATGCCAAGTATAAGTACTATAAAAACATATACCCACAATTTAGGATTACGTAGTATCGTAGAGTCTAAGAAAACTAGTGATATTCATGGGATAAATCCTGTTGTTACGTGTTTAACTAATGGTAAAAGGACTGAATTATCACGTTACAATTCTGTTGAAATGATTCAAGCAAAAGTAATGAATAATATTGCTAAAACAGATTTGTATAAATTACTTTCAAATAAGACTAATTTCCCAAAAGCAGAAGCAAAAGATGTTGAACGTTTAACTTCTACTTCTTTAGATAGTACTTATAAGCGTGCTGTTTGGATAAATCCCAAAGATAAAAAAGGGTATTATCTTTTAGATGAGGGAATTACAAAAAGTGGCAATCAAAAGTTACGAATATTAAATAGTGATGGTGTTTTTGTTAAAAATGCAACAGTAGGACGCAAAACTGTTATTTTATCTGATTTAGTAAATAATATACCTATTATTGATACTCATGGAAGTCAAGGTCATTTGAATCATACAGATATAGTTAATATTGTTGCTCGTAGGTACAATCCTTTTGCAAAATATAAAACTATTCAGCATGAAAAACCATCAAAGGTTGAAACTTTTAAACAAATGCAATCAAAAATAGATGATAATACATCTTGTATTTCTTGTTCTTATGGTGAAGAAACAGAAATGAATCCTAGACTTTTCAACAAACCTAATATAGATAGAATGTATGCATATAAACAATTATTATCTATGCGTAATGGAATTACTCGTACAGATGCAGAAAAAGAAGTTGATAATGTTTTAAAACGTACTCGACTTTTATATTCTGCCGGTAATGATGGCGAAAATTTTATAAATAATTTGTTAGCACATAGTGGTGTAGAAGGTGTTGGAGGATTGGATAGTGTTGGTAATATCTCAAAACACTCTTCTTCTGTTGATACAATATTTACTCAACATTATGAACAATATAAATTTCCTGTTACTACAACAAAAGAAGGAATAAATATCACAGGATTAAAAGGTACGGATTATCCGTTTAGGCATCATGGACAAGTTGGTGAGTTGATACAAATTTTTTCTGGAACATCATTTTCTGCTCCAATTAGGGCCGCAAAATTGGCTCTTAATGATATGATGGAAGGGGTTTTGTAATATATTATTCGCTTACGTGTTCTAATGCTTTTTCTAGAACAAGTTTTACGTGTTCATCATCAAGCGAATAATAAACATTTTTACCTTTTTTGTTTGCTCTAACAAGTTTTGCTGTACGTAAAACTTTTAGTTGATGTGATACGGCTGATTTTGTCATATTTAGTAAAACTGCTAAATCTCCAACGCACATTTCACTTTCTTCTAATGCCCATAATAATTGAATTCTAGTTCCGTCACCCATTACTTTGAAAAAGTCTGATAATTCATATAAGAGGTTCATATCAGGCATGTTTGGGCTTACTTTGTTAACTATATCTATGTTTATTGCTTCGCAGTCGGAACGTTTATTCATATTTTTCTCCAATTATCAATTACTATATTAGCATTAAATGAATAGTTGTTCAACTGTGTAAATAATGTTAAGTTTTTATTCTTTAAAGGGTTGACAATTGAACGATTGTTCAATTATAATAATAATACAGTTGAATAACTGTTCAACAAAGGACGGTAATATGGCAGAATGTAAGCATAATCATTGTTGTGAAGATTGTCACGAAGAAGAAAACTTGCAAGTATCTAAGATAATTATATCAATTATTTTGCTTGTGTTCGGTTCGTTATTGAGCAGTTATCCTCAATTTAAATTAGTAATATTCTTGATTGCTTATTTAGTAGTTGGTTTTGATATTATTTTAGAAGCAATAAAAAATATGCTTAAAGCTGAGGTTTTTGATGAAAATTTCTTAATGAGTATTGCAACAATTGGTGCATTCTGTATAAAAGAATATCCAGAAGCAATTATGGTTATGGTGTTATATCAGATTGGAGAATATTTTCAACATCGTGCCGTTGAAAAATCTAAACAATCTATTACTCAATTGATGGATATTAGACCAGATTTTGCAAATGTATTTTTTAATGGAGAAGTGGTTATAAAGTCACCTGAAAATGTTGAAATAAATGATATTATAATCGTAAAAACTGGTGAAAAAATACCGTTAGATGGAGTCGTTGTTGATGGTGAAGCAACAGTTGATACGTCAGCATTGACTGGTGAAGCTGCTCCTAGAAAAATATCTGTTGGTGATAATGTAATTAGTGGTTCTATAAACACTAATGGTGTATTGAAAATAAAAGTTACTAAATTGTTTAAAAATTCTACTGTTGCAAAAATATTAGAATTGGTTCAAGAGTCAGCAGAAAAAAAATCAAAATCAGAAAACTTTATTTCAAAATTCGCTAAAATTTATACTCCAATAGTTGTTTTGTTGGCAGTTTTGTTAGTTGTTGTTCCAATAATTTTCTTTAATGGAGTATTTTCAATATGGTTTCAAAGGGCTTTAACCTTTTTAGTAATTTCTTGTCCTTGTGCATTTGTTATAGCAATTCCATTGAGTTTCTTTGCAGGAATCGGAGGTGCTTCAAAATGTGGAATTTTGATTAAAGGAAGTAATTATATAGAACAATTATCAAAAGTTAATGCAGTATTTTTTGATAAAACAGGTACTCTTACTAAAGGGGCATTTAAAGTTGTTGAAATTATTCCGAGTGATAATTGTACAAAAGAAGAATTACTTAAAGATACTGCTTATGTTGAATATTTCTCAAATCACCCAATTGCTATTTCTATCAAACAAGCATTTGGAAAAGAAATTGAGTTTGCAAATTCTTCAAACATAGAAGAATTTGCCGGACTTGGTTTGAAATCAAATATTGAGGGACATAATGTCTTAGTTGGTAATGAAAAATTGATGAAGAAATTTAACATACAATTTGAAAAACAACAAAAAGATGGAACTATTGTTTATACTGCAAAAGATGATAAATATTTAGGTGCTATTGTTATATCAGATGAAATAAAAGAAGATGCAATATCATCAATTGAATTATTGAAAAAAATAGTAAAATTTGTTGCTATTTTAACTGGTGATGTCAAAAATTCAGCAGATTATATTGCTAAAAAAATCGGTATAGAAAAAGTTTATTCAAATCTATTACCAATAGATAAAGTGAATAAAATCGAAGAATGTATGAATGAAAATAAAACCGTAATGTTTGTGGGTGATGGTATAAATGATGCACCAGTATTGATGAGAGCAGATGTTGGTGTTGCTATGGGTGCATTAGGTTCAGATGCTGCTATTGAATCTGCAGATGTTGTTATTATGGATGATAAAATATCTAAAATACCGATGGCAATTAAAATGGCTAAAAAAACAATGTCTATTGTTTGGCAAAATATTATTTTTGCATTAGGTGTAAAAATATTGTTTTTAATATTGGGAGCATTAGGTTATATTTCTATGTGGGGAGCAGTTTCTGCAGATGTTGGAGTTACATTAGTCGCAATTCTTAACGCATTACGCTCTTTACAAATAGATGATTTTATTAAAAAATGAAAAAGTATAGGAGATTAGTAAGTTGGATAAATTACTCACATTGATATATGTTACAGCATTGGCTGGAATAGGTGGAACAGGTTTAGGTGGTGTTATCGGAGCATTATTTAAAAGAGATTCTGATAGAACTGCAAGTTTACTGTTAAGTTTTGCAGCAGGTGTAATGGTTGCAATTGTTTGTTTTGATTTGATTGTTAGTGCAATTGATACTAAAACAAATGTTTTGATAGTCTGTGCTGGTATTGCGTTGGGTGTATTGGTGGTTTATTCTTTGAACTTTTTTATTGATAGATTTACTAATTTAGAAGTCGATCATATAGATAATTCTCATCCTCAAACAGCAGATGATTTAGATGAGATTATCCATAGTAATCATTTATCAGTTCATATCAAAAAACACGATACGAAGATGGCATTGCTTACAGCAGGTGTAATTATGGCATTTGCAATTGCTCTTCATAATTTGCCAGAGGGTATGACAATTGGTGCATCTTATGCAAATACTAAAGGTTTAATGCAAGGTTCTGCTCTAGTATTAGCAATACTTATTGGTTTACATAATATTCCAGAGGGTATGGCAATAGCCGTTCCATTGATTAATGGTGGTGTAAAAAGACGTCTTGCAATACTTATTACTGCGTTGAGTGGTGCTCCAACAATAGTAGGTGCATTAGTTGGTTTTTGGATAGGTGATATTGGACCATTGGGTTTGGCATTGAGTTTAAGTTTTGCTAGTGGTGCAATGTTGTACGTTGTATTTGGTGAAATATTACCTCAATCAATTCTTATGTACAGAAGTAAATTGCCAGCATTCTTTGTTATTATTGGTATGCTATTGGGATTGGTAGTTATTCATTCATAATTTAATTGTTGTATTTTGTACACTAAATATGTTACTATCATAATAAGTTAAGGAAATAATTATGATAGTTAATACATTAAAGAAAGATTTTTTAGCCTCAATAATCGTGTTTTTGGTGGCTTTACCGTTAGCAATTGGTATCTCTATTGCTTGTGGTTTACCAATTTATAGTGGTATTGTTGCAGGTATTATTGGTGGTATTGTTGTTGGTGCGTTCTCTGGAAATTCTTTACAAGTTTCTGGGCCGGCTGCTGGTTTAATATTGATTATAGTTGATATTATTCAAACAATGGGAGTTGAAAAACTCTTTTTGATTATATTTATTGTTGGGCTTTTGCAAATAACATTTGGATTATTTTCTTTCGGTAAATGGTTTAGAGCAATTTCTCCTGCAATAATTCAAGGTATGTTGGCTGGAATTGGTGTTTCAATTTTTCTTTCACAATTCCATATAATGCTTGATAGTACACCTAAGAATAACTTTATTGATAATATAAGAGATTTATGTAGTGTTATTTATCATTCAGTATTGCCATTAGATGGTTCAAACCATCATCTGGCCTGTATGATTGGTTTATTAACTATTGCAGTTATGTTGATTTGGAAAGTTATTCCTATTAAAAAATTGAAATTTATTCCATCTGCATTAGTTGGTATTATAGTTTCTTCTATTGTTGCAAATGCATATCATTTTAATATTAATTACATTCAAGTAGATTCCAATTTCTTGAATAATATGACTTTTATCAAACCTGCTCAATTCTTGGGCATATTTGATTTTAAAGTACTTTTAAATGCCTTAGTTATTACATTTATTGCTAGTGCAGAAACACTGCTTACATCTGCTGCTATCGATAAAATGAGTACTAATTCTAAAACAGATTATGACAAAGAAATTATTGCACAAGGTATTGGTAATTCATTATCTGGTTTAGTTGGTGGTTTACCTATTACAGGTGTTATTGTACGTAGTGCTGCAAATATCAATGCTGATGCACAAACTAGAATGTCTGCTATTTTGCACGGTGTTTGGTTGTTGTTATTTGTTACAGTATTCCCACAAGTATTAAATTATATTCCAATTTCAGCATTGGCTGCAATTCTTGTTTATACAGGTTATAAATTGATTGATGTTGATGCTGCAAAACATATTTATACTTTAAGTAAAGGTGAATTTTTGATTTATTCAATTACTCTTGTTTCAATATTATTTACGAATTTGTTTGAGGGGATTTTGATTGGTTTTGGCTTTGCTTTCTTAAAGAGTGCTTATAAAGTTTTGAAAGTTGATATTGATAAAGAATATATTGAATCCGAAAATAAAATTGTTGTGAAATTGCATGGTAATATTACATTCTTACAATTACCAATGTTGATTGAATCAATGGATCATCTTCCTAAAAATAAAAATATTCATTTATGTACAGAACGTTTGCATTATATCGATCATGCCTGTGTTGATTATATCAAGTATTGGGAAAAAGAACGTTTGAACAAAATGAAAGGTTATACAGTAGATATTGCTTGGGATGAAATTAGTAAGACTTATCCAAGTTTTGAATGGGATAAATTCCACGAAAAACACGACGAAGAATAAATATTGTAAATATTATTTTATTTTTTAGCAAATTTATTGATTGATAGGCTTTATATTTGTGTGATTATACAAAATTATAGCCCTAGTGTATCTTATTCAATCAACAAAAATAATAGAACGAATAATTATAAGATTAGTTCGTTACTTTGTGATACAGTATCATTTCAAGGTCATGCCGGTATTGAAAGATATGCTAAAAATGGAATTGATTATTTAAAACACGAAACGGCTTTTTTTAGAGAAGCATCTACTGATAATTTTGTAAAAAATTTTATAAAAGATAATTTTGCCGGTAAAGATAAAATAAAAATAGTTGTTGGTGGTTGTTCAACAGGTGAAGAAGCAGTTACTTATAGTATGTTGCTTGATGATATGAAAGATAAAGTTGATATTTTAGGGTTTGATTTAAGCAAAATATCTATTGAACAAGCAAAAAATGGAACATATTTATTTCATAAACCTAATGAAAAAGAAAAAGAAGAATTAGAATCTATGGGTGTTGCTGCATATAGAGATTCTTATTTAGTGTTTGATAGTGCAAAACCATTAACAGAAGAAGAAAAACAAAATAAAGTATTATTTGATAAATTCTTTGAAAAATCAGATGAAATTGTTGAAGATAAAAAGCCGTTAATGGAACGATTTCAAGATTGGTTAATTTCAAAAATTTATAAAGAGTCTCCAATGGCTATGCAGAAAAAATCTTACAAATTAAAAGATGGCAAGGCTGATAATTGTAAATTTATTCAAGGTGATATTGAAGATATTAGGGGTATTGTCGGAGAAAAGAAAGCTGATGTTATTTTGTTTAGAAATGCAATGTATCATTTGACAACAAAAGAAATTGGTTATGAGGCAACACGTGTACCTAGAAAAAATTCTCCAACAATTGTAGAAAATATTTGTAAAAAAATGAAAGATAGTTTGTCAGATAATGGTTTGTTAGTTTTTGGTAAAAATGAACATTCACAAATGGTTGATGAAAATACATTACCAAAAGTTATGATAAAATTAGGTTTTAAACCTTTGAATAAGTCTGACAATAAACATGTTACTGTTTGGCAAAAAGTTTCATAATTATTTTGTTGGATAAGGAAGTTCTATAATAAAATTAGTTCCTTTTTGAAGTTCGCTTTCAATATGAATCGTTCCATTGTGTAATTCTACAATATTCTTGACAATGGCTAAACCTAATCCAGTTCCACCAGTTTTTCTACTGCGTGCTTTATCTATTCTAAAAAATTTTTCAAATAAGCGTTCAAAATATTTTTCTTCTATACCAATACCGTAATCTTTTACTTCAATTTTTAAGGTTGTTTTGTTATCAGATAGTATGACATCAATTTTGTCTGATTGTGAGTATTTTATTGCATTATTAATCAAGTTTGAGATTGCTCTGTGCATAAGTTCTTCTTCTCCATAGAAGAAATAAACTTTATCTGCAATAAGATTAACTTTTATATTTGGAGTAGATGAATAATTGATAATATTATTTATTAAATTATTTAAAGAAAATTCTTTATAATCTTTATTATCATTACTTTTTTCTGTTTCAATTTCTGCTAAATTAAGAATATCATTTACTAAAATATTTATGTATTTAACTTGATAAGAGATGATATTAAAGCATTCTTTATCTGCTTCATTCATTTCATCATATCTAGTTTCAATTAGTTCTACTGCAGAATTTATGGCTGTAATAGGTGTTTTAATTTCGTGTGTGATATTTTGTATAAAATCACTCTTATATTCTTCTAATTGTTCTAATCTTTGAATTTGACGTTTCAATCTTTTTGTCATTTTCTTTACAGAAATTGCTAGTTCTTCAAGGATTCCAATATCTGGAATAGTTATTTCTGTATCAAGATTTCCATTCGCAATTTGTGTTATGCTATTTTGTAGAGTGTTAAATGGTACTCTGATTTTTTGAATAATATATATAAAACTTGAAATCAAAAGAAGTAAACAAGCCCCTAAGAACAACCAAATACTACGTTGTGCTTTTAAGATGCTTTTCATTACATCTTCTTCCGAAACAGTTATTTCTAAATAATATTGTTTATTGTTTATTGTTAATTTATCTACGTGACAAATCATTTTGTCTTTAATAGAGTGTCTATATATTTTAAAAATATCTTTGCAAGTTTTATGAAATTCAATGTTATCTTTTGCAAGTTGTGTATCTGAAAAACCTTTTGAAGACGCCAATAATTTTTTATTATTATCAAATATTCTGAATTTTATATTTTCATATTGAAAATCATCACAATATTGTTGAAGTCTTTTTATATTATGTTTTTCAATTAGTGGTGTAATAACCCATTCTATTTGTTTTTGAAAAATAGTTAGCTCTTCAATTTCTTCTTTCATATATGAATTGTTGAATTTAACAATGTTATATAAAGATAACGCAGCAAAAATTAGTATTATTGCTGTGAAACCGTACAATTTATTTAACCAAAATTTATCTCGTTTATTCATTATTTGGTTCCTTAAGTCTATATCCAACACCACGTAATGTTTCTAAATCAGCACTAAGTTTATCTAACTTTCTTCTTATATTTAAGATTTGAACGTCAACGGCTCTTTCTGATATATCAAAACCATCATCACCTCGCAAATATTCAAGTATTTGAGAACGAGTATAAACCTTTCCAACATTTGCAATAAATAGTTTTAATATTTCAAATTCAAATCGTGTTAATTTAATTTCTTGATTATCAATTTCAGCACTACGTTTATCTTCATTTAGTACTAATGTTTTATAACTAAGTATTTTGTTTTGTTCTTTTGCTAAGTGGGCACGTATCCTTGCTAACAAAATTTTGTTGCTAAATGGTTTTGTTACATAATCAATTGCACCACATTCAAAACCTTTTACAATATCTTCTTCCATTTTTTTTGCAGTTAGCATTATTACAGGTATATTTTTAAGTCTAATATCTTGTTTTATTGCTTTGCAAACTGTGAAACCATCTATTTCTGGCAACATTACGTCTAACAACACAAGGTCAGGCATGTAGTTTTTGATTATGTTTAATGCTTCTTGTCCATCGTATGCTTTTTTTATGTTGTGGTAGCCGTCAGACAATAATACTAACTCAATTAGTCGATTAATATCGTGTTCATCTTCTACTATTAAAATTTTGCTATTTTTAATCATATCTATATTATACATGTTTAAAATAACCCGTCTTTATTTTCTTTCAATAATGTATAAATTGAATCAGTATCAGTATCTATTTCTATAATTTTATAATATCTGTTGTTTGAAAAATTCTTAGTTACGATATGGTAAATATTACCAATTCTTTCTTCTCTATTTTGGTGATAATGTCCAGATATTATGGCTAATACATTATCATGTTTTTTTAGCATTTTTAAATATTCTTCTCTTCCGTAAGTATTATGTTCAACATTTTTTGTTAGTAACAATGGGAAATGTTGAAGAATAACAACTTTTTTATCTTTGTATTTTGTTAAAATATTATCAAGCCATTCTATTTCGCTTGCTCTATAATATCCACTTGGAGCAGGGATAACTTCTTTTACTCCGTCCATTGTGACAAATACAACACCTTTTTTTTGAAATACATAATTTGGTTTATCGCTATGATATGAACCCATATATTTTTTTACAGTTTTCATATAAAGTACTTTGTCTAAATGTTTATATTTGAATACATCGTGATTGCCAATTAAAATGTATGTTCTAAATTTTATCTTTCTTGCTTGTGATAAGAAAGATTCTAAATCATCAAGGTTTGCATTATCAATATTGTCACCAGTGAAAACTACAAAATCTAAATCTTTACATTTGTTTATTTCATCTACAAAATTTTTTAAGTAATCGACATTATAAGAATTGATATGTACGTCAGTTACTTGTGCAAATTTAATTGTTTCGGCTTTTACGTTGATTGGTATTGCAAAGAATAATAATACCAATAATATTTTAATAATCTTTTTCATAATATATTCATGGTATCAATTCCCTATTAGTTTAATGTTAACTGGATATTAGTTTTCTGTTAGTTATACATTAGTTTTGTGTTAGCAAATTTGTTTTATGTCTGATTTAAGTTATAATGTGAATGGAATAAAGAATTTGGAGTTTATTATGAGTTGGTTAGGTTGGCAAATAGATTATTTATTGTTCTTACAAAATTTTAGAGATGTATCACATCATATATTTGATAATTTCTTTTTAACAATTACTTTGTTTGGACAAATATTTGTACCTCTGACTATTATATGTTTGATATATTGGTGCATAAATAAAAAAATAGGTTTTTATATTGTATCAACTTATTTGTATGGATTTTTAGTTAATATATTTTTGAAAACA
The DNA here is from genome assembly GCA_050873965.1 of Cyanobacteriota bacterium. Classification (GTDB taxonomy): domain Bacteria; phylum Cyanobacteriota; class Vampirovibrionia; order Gastranaerophilales; family Gastranaerophilaceae; genus UBA2883. Next base: position 23,116 of record JBNMJS010000008.1, read on the forward strand.
ACTGCTTGCATATATCGTCCTTGGTTATTAGATTCAAGAGTTAAACCTTTATCTCAAGCAATTGCTGGTGCAACTGGATATTCTTTCCCTAGTGGTCATACCTCAGAAGTTGTGACATCATTTGGTTCTATTGCAAAATCTTTTTGGGATAATAAAATTTTAAGATATTTATGTTTTGCAGTTATATTTTTAGTGATGCTTTCTCGTAATTATCTTGGTGTGCATACTCCTCAAGATGTTATAGTTTCATTTTTTGTAGGTATAGGTTTAATATTTGCGAACGAAAAACTATTGAAATGGGTTGATAATGGTAAAAATAGAGATTTTATTTTAATATCTGTTGTGACAATTGCTTGTGTATTATTAACATTGTACGTTACATATAAAAGTTATCCTATTCATTATTTGAATGGAAAAGTTTTGTATGATCCATCTTTTATTAAAACAGATATTTATACAAAAGTTGGTTTTATATTGGGTGCATTGTATGGTTGGTGCATTGAAAAACGCTTTGTAAATTTCTCAGCTGAAATTGGTTCTATTCTGCATAAAGTAGTTAGATTTATTGTTGGTATAGTTATTTTTTATGCATTATTTAACTTAACTAATAATATTTTAGTTATTTATTTAGGTAAAAAATTGGGATATTTAGTAGGATATTTTGTTGTCGGTTTATTTATGACGTTGATTTATCCATTCTTTATTAAATTGACTCAAAAATAAGTTATAATTTTTTGCATGCCTTTTGTTATCAATATGTTTGTGCTACCTTATAAATATTCGGAATACCTAAACATATTGAGGAGTACTATTTATGACAAATAATAAAGAATATACAAAAGAAGAATTGTTAGATTTGTATGAAAAACCATTAGAAGAATTAATTGAACTTTCACACGAAGTTACTATTGAAAATTTTGATAATAACGTAGAGGCTTGTAGTATTATTAGTGCAAAAACAGGTGCTTGTAGTGAAAATTGTAAATATTGTGCTCAAAGTAAACACAATCATGCAGAAATTGAATGTCACCCACTTTTAGATGTTGAAACAGTTAAAAAAGCTGCTTTAAGTGCAAAAGAAAATGGTGCGACTCGTTTCTGTATCGTTACATCTGGACGTGTTCCAACAGGTAGTGATTTTGAAAAAATATTAGAAATGATTAAAGAAGTTGCTTCAATTGATGGTATTCATTGTTGTGCATCATTAGGTTTGTTATCAGAAGAACAAGTTAAACAAATTAAAGAAGCAGGTGTTGAAAGATATAATCACAATATTAACACTTCAGAACATTATCATAATCATATTTGTACAACTCATAATTTTGAAGATAGAGTTAATACTGTTAAAATGGTTAAAAAATATGGTATGGAAGCGTGTTGTGGTGTAATTATTGGTATGGGTGAATCTCGTGAAGATAGAATTGATATGGCTTTATCTTTAAGACAACTTAACCCTAAAACAGTTCCAATAAATTTCCTAAATCCAATTAAAGGTACTCCATTAGAAGATTATGAAGATAAAATTTCAGAAGAAGAAATCTTAAAGACTATATGTATTTTCAGATTAGCACTTCCAAAATCTTTGTTGAGATATGCAGGTGGTAGAACTACTCGTTTGAGTAAATATAATCAAAAATTAGGTATTATTGCAGGTATAAATTCTTTATTAGTAGGCAATTATTTGACTACAACTGGCTCAAAATCTGAAGAAGATAAGGAAATGTTAAAGAGTCTAGATTTGGTTATGAACTAAATTAATGTGATAAAATTTAATTATACAGTGAGGAGTTGTTCTATGTATGATGAAATTTTTGAGAAGTTGGCAAAGTCTGATTTTAGAAGTAAATTCAAATTAAAAGAAAAAGATTTTGAATATATAAATGCTAAAGGTATTGATACTATTAGACAACACGCTCAAGATTTTATCAAAAAACGAATAGCTCCTTCTTTTATTCCAAATGATGAAAGACAAACCCCGATGAAAGGTCATCCAGTTTTTATTGCACAACACGGAACTGGTACTTGTTGTAGAAAATGTATCAGCAAATGGCATAATATTTCAAAAGGTATTGAATTAACTACCTCTCAACAAAATTATATTGTTGATATTATTATGGAATGGATAAGGCGACAAATGGAAAAATAATCTATTTTTCTGCTCTTAATCTGGTTACGAAGTTTTTAAGTCTATCCATTGCAATTTTTAATTTTTCAAGAGAATAAGCATAAGATATTCTTAAATATCCTTCCCCACTATCACCGAATGCAGTTCCAGGAATTGCTGCAACTTTTTCTTCTTCTAAAAATCTTGTTGCAAATTCTTCGCTTGTCATTCCAAATTCTTTTATACAAGGGAAAACATAGAATGCTCCAAATGGTTCAAAACATTCTAAGTCCATTTCTTTAAATGCATTCATCAAAAATCTTCTTCTTTGGTTGTAAGATTTTTTCATTTTTTCAACATCTTCATCACCATTTTTTAAAGCATCAATTGCTGCGTATTGGCTAATTGTTGGAGCACACATTATTGCGTATTGATGAATCTTTGTCATTTGTGCAATGATGTCTTTGTTTCCACAAGCATATCCTAATCTCCAACCAGTCATTGCATAAGATTTTGAAAAACCATTGATTAAAATTGTTCTTTCTTTCATTCCATCAATGCTGGCAATAGATACGTGCTTGTTTTTGTAACTTAATTCACTATATATTTCATCGGAGATTACAAATATATCGTGTTTAATGATTACTTTTGCAATTGCTTCTAAGTCTTCTTTCTCCATGATAGAGCCAGTAGGATTGTTTGGAAATGGTAGAATAAGAACTTTTGTTTTGTTTGTAATAGCATTTTCTAATTCTTCTGCAGTTAATCTAAATTCATTTTCAGCTTTCAAATTTATTATAACGGGAATACCATCAGCTAAGACTGTGCAAGGTTCATAAGAAACATAAGATGGTTGAGGTATTATTACTTCATCACCAGCATTAAGCATTGCTCTTAGTGCGATGTCTATTGCCTCTGAACCACCAACTGTAACAACAATTTCATTATTAGGATTGTAAGATAGTCTCTGATGTCTTTGTAGGTAGTTGTTTATTTCTGTTCGTAAGTCTTTTAGACCAGCATTAGCCGTGTAAAACGTGCGACCTCTTTCAAAAGCATAGATGCCTTCATCTCTGATATGCCAAGGTGTTTCAAAATCAGGTTCTCCAACACCTAGTGAAATTGCATCTTTCATTTCACTAACCAAATCAAAGAATTTTCTTATACCTGATGGTTTTATTTCTGTAACTTTTTTAGATAAAGGATTTCTCATGGTGTGATAATCTCTCTTTCATCTTCTTGTTTTTTACCTAAGATTGTACCGTGATCTTTGTATCTTTTTAAAATAAAGTGTGTTGCAGTACTCAAAACACTATCAAGAGTTGAAAGTTTGTCAGATACGAAGCCTGAAATTTCTTTTAAAGATTTTTCTTCTAATGTTACAAGCAAATCATAACCACCTGAGATTAAATAAACGGATTTTACTTCTGGGTAGTTATAAATTCTTTCTGCAATCTTATCAAAACCTTGTCCACGTTGTAGAGTTACTCTTACCTCAATTAATGCGTTTACTTTTTCTATAGAAGTTTTTTCCCAATCAATTAGGGTATGGTATCCACAAATAATGCCTTCGTTTTCTAATTTTTCTAATTCGTTTAAAACTTCTGTTTCTGTTGAATCGACAAGAACAGCAAGTTCTTTAATGTCAATTCTACTATTTTTTTCAATAATTGATAAGAGTTCTTCTCTCATTGTCGCTCCTTTATTTTGTAAAAATATTATTTCTTTGATTATAGCACAATTTGGGATTTATAATAATTTATTATTTTGATTTTTTATGTTAAAATCTTTCAAAATTATTGATATTCATAGGAAAAGGAGTTTTTATGAAAAGAGAAATTAATGTTTTTGAATACGCTCAAGAAATTCTAACTGCCGTTAATCAAGGTGTGTTATTGACTACAAAAGCAGATGGAAAAATTAATTCTATGTCTATATCTTGGGGTACATTAGGTGTCGAATGGAATAAACCTATATTTACAACATTTGTAAGACAAAACAGATTTACAAAAGAACTATTAGATAAAAATCCAGAATTTACAATAAATATTCCCTTTGAAAAACATTATGATAAAAAAATAATTGCATTGTGTGGAACAAAATCAGGACGTGATATAGATAAGATTAAAGAATTAAATTTAACGACTGTTGAATCTGAAAAAGTTGCACCTCCTGCTTTTAAAGAATTACCTTTGACATTGGAATGTAAGGTTATATATAAACAAATGCAAGATATTGAAGCAATTAGTGATGAAAATAAAAAATTGCATTATCCACAAGATGTTGATAGTTCATTTCATGGTTCTAATAGAGATGTTCATACAGCATATTATGGTGAAATTGTTAGTGCGTATATTTTAGAGGATTAATGCCAAATCTTTTGTATGGCATTTTTACTTTTTTGAAAAACAAATTCAACTTGAGTTTCTTCAAATCCATTCTTTTGAAGAAGCTCTTTTGTATTACATTCTATATCGTGTTCTCCAATGACTACCAGTGAAGTTGAATCTAGTTTTTCACCAAGTCTTTGGGCTAATTTTTCTGCTGAATTACCAACTTTTGGCAAATATCTCCAAAAGTTTCTGCATAATAAAACATTATTTGATTTTGGCATTTGTTCAATATTTTGGAAAATATCGCCCTGTTTGAAATTTATTTTTTCTTTTAGTTCAGGTTTTGGTGATAGTGCTAAATCATCATAAAAATTTATTTTTGGTGCAAAATCAAAATAATCTCTGTATTTACCATTTGTAGCACGATTTATATCATATAATTCATCGTTAGAAATTCCTAATATTCCGTTCTTTGCATTTTGTATGTTTTCTGAATTATAATCACTTGCTTGTATTGGGAAAAATTTTTTTGATTTGTCACCCATTTGTTCTTGTATTTTTATCGCTAGGCTGATAGGTTCGTGACCGTCTGAACAAGCATCATTAAATACGTGTACTTTATCAGAATCTTTGTATTTGTTTTCAAGTAGTCGAGCAAACCTATCCCAATCCAAATCTTCTCTAAAGAAATATGTTGTTGTTTTGTAGGTTGTACCATTCTTTGTGTCAACAACTTGTCTATTATTGGCCGTAAAATTTGGACGTAATTGATTAATATATGAACTTTGATAATTAGGCATTGTATTGATGTTCATATATTCTTTAATGCTTATAAAAAAATAATTTGCTCTAATTTATAAAGTTACTGTAGCGATAACTTCTTTTCTTTTAACTTTTCTTGTAGTTGTTCTAGGTAGAGCATCTTTTCTAACAATAATATCAATAGGACGTTTGTAAGGAGTTAGCCTTTGACATTGTTGTTTAATATCTTTTCTGACAATATCCTCTACTGTTTTTTCGTCATTATCTTTGTATAATTGTTCTGTCGGAACAACGACTGCAACAATTGATTCAGTCCCGTCTTTTGTTCCGAAATCTCTTGAATGACCAAATACACAAGATTCTGTTATGAATTTGCTTTTTTCAATGACTGCTTCGACTTCTTCAGGGAAGACTTTTTTACCACCAGATAATACAATCACATTTTTAATACGACCAGTAATGTAGATGTGTCCGTCTTTATCGAATTTTGCAATATCACCAGTATGTAGCCAACCATCTTCATCTATTGTTTGAGCAGTTAGTTCTGGTTGGTTGTGATAACCTTTCATTACAGATGGACCTTTTAGTTGTAGTTCGCCTGTTTCAGAATCAATTCTTGCTTCAAAATGTGGTAAAGGTTTCCCAACAGAGGCTAAAACGTGACGCTTGTCATAGTTTACAGAAACTACTGGACTTGTTTCTGATAAACCATAACCTTGATATACTTTTAAACCTATTCTTTCAAAAAATCGTCCAACTCCTATATCTAGTGGTGCTCCACCTGAGATACAACCGATAAATCTACCACCAAATTTGTCGTGGATTTTTTTGAATAATAATTTTTTTATACTATAAAATGGTATGAATTTTGCTAAATGATATGTTGCTTTGAATAACAATTGCGTGCTTTTAGGTGATTTGCTTAATTCGTTTTCAATAGCACATTTTAATAATTTTAAAAATGCTGGGACAACAATCATAAATTCAATTTTTTTATCTCTCATTATTCCTAAAATATCTTTAGGTTTAAGACTATGAGTGTAATATACAGAGAAACCGAAATTTAAGAATGTTGAAAAACCAACAGTCATTTCAAATAAATGATTCATTGGTAAAATTGATAAGACATTTATTTCTCTTTTAGGAAGAATATTGTCTAATGCAATTTTAAGGTCTTCCAATTGTGACATCATATTGTTAAAGGTTATTTCAACACCTTTTGGAGCACCAGTTGTTCCTGATGTATAAATGATGAATGCTGTTGAATTCGAACTTCTTAGTTTCCATTTTGTTTCATATTTTTCTGGTAAATTATAGATGTTTTCTAATCCAACATTTTTGCAATGTTCGTCTATTACTAATATTTTTTTGATTGATGGAACATTTTTTTGAAGTTCGATAGCCGTATTTGCGTAATGTTCAGAAACTAACATAATTGTTGGCTCACAATCATTAAGTATAGAAGTAAGTTCAAAAACTGTTAGTTTAATATCAAGAGGTACGGCTGTCATACCTGATATAATTGAGGCGAAAACACAAGCACCATATTCAGGTTTTGATTCTGATAAGATTGCACATTTTTCACCTTTTTTTACGTGTAATTCTTCTATTAGGTGGTAGGCTATTCTTCTAGACATTAGTCCTAAACCTTTGTACGAAAATTCTTTCCAACCGTAGTTATCTTTTATACTTAATGCAGTTTTTTCATTGTAGAATACAGTTTTTTCCTCTAACAATGACAATACATTGTTTTTTCTTTTCATACTTCCCCCTAATAAACACTAAATCTACTTGTATTGTATTATTCCATAGTATAAATGTCAATATTGTTATATAAATAGATTATTTTACGATATTTCTGGTTTGCCAAATATAGGTATTGTTATCTTTAATGCCACCTTCTATATCTTGTGGTGTACCGAATTCTTGTTCAATTGTTAGTGCATCATCAATTATGTTGTGCAATTGTTTGAATAATTTTTTGTTGTTTGTTAGGTCATTTTTTACTTTGTCAGAATCAATAATATTCATATCTTCATCAAATGTTACTGACATATCTCCCATTTGGATAGAATTGTATTTTAATTCTTTTGTATTTTTATTGTAAGTAAATACGTGTGGTTGCGTTGCATTCTCATTGTACCAAGCATCATCAGAGTATAAATCTATTTTTAAATTATTGTTGTTATCATCTGTATAGATTGTAAATTTGTAATCTTCATTTATCCTATTTTGAATTATTATTCCTGTTTTTATGTCATCATCAGAAATTTTGTGACGTTTGCGTGAAGATATTGCATCATCGTTCATTTTGGAATCTGCAATTATTTGTATTGCATCGTATAGAGTTTCTCTTGTAAATTCAGCATCAACATCTTTATATGCACAAATTGATTGATAAATTCCTGCTGCCGAGTAGTTTGGCAAGTCTTCACCGTTGAAAGAAGAACGTACCATAAATGGATTAGAATTTATTTTTTGTTTGTCCATCATTGACAATATTTCGTTCATATTATCTTTTGAGTTTTCATCATTGTATAATTCGTCATTATTATCCATGAATATTTTTTCTATATATTTGTTTGGTAGTGCAATTGATTTTGGTATTGTTGAATGTATTTTACCAGATTTTGAAAGTTCTTCTAATCGTTTTAGATTTACTGCTTTTGCTCCAATAATATCACTATTGTATTCATCACTAGTTAGAATTTTGTCACAATCTTTTTGTTGTGGTACGTTTATTTTTTTATATTGTTTTGGTGTGTAGGATTTATTTACTTCTTTAACTTTTATGTAATTGTCTTTTAGTTCAAGTTCAATATTTTTGCCATTGAGTTTTTCTAATTTTTCTATTATTTTTGGACTGTATATTGCACCACAAATATCTGTACGTGTTCTCAATTGTGTTGATAAGTGAGTGAAACTACCACTATCATCTGATGTATAAATTATTCCTACTATGTTTGGGTTTGATATACTTGTATGAAATTTTTTTGCTAAGAGTATTGTTGGTTCTTTTATATCATTTAACCAGTCCGAATTATTCATATTGACGTCTTCTTGGTGTAAAAGTTTTCCTGTTGCTTTACCAGATTTTATTGCATGGATTATTGGTTGATTGTGTAATTTGCGAAGATACAGTGAGGCTTTTTGTTGCATTTGTTTGCAGTTTATTTCGTAGTCTTTGCCATTGTTATTATCAATTTTGTTGCTATCTTCATATTCTATGTGATAGTTTATTGTGTTAGATGTGATGGGGATAGTTTGAGTAAAGTATTTACCGTCTTGTTGCATTATTTTTTTGTTAGAGTCCCATTTGTAGAAATTGGGTGAAACAATATATGGCGAATCTCCTAAATATGGCTCATTGTCAGTTTGTATCGTAACAACATCACTTTTAGGTCTAATTTTGTATGTATGAGCATCAAAATTGATTTGATTATGTTTGTTTAAATAACTTATCCTCATACATGATTAATACGTGTAAATAAATAATTTGTTATGTTGAGGGATTATTGTTACATAGGTTTAATTTTGTTGTTGTTTGCATCTGTGAAATTTCCACAAATGATTATTATTAGGTCTATTATGCACCAAATTGAAGTTATGAATGTCTCAATGACAGTAAGTGTAAGGATTAACATAGTGATTGCTGATGCATTTTTTTTTAAGTAGAATCTGTGTGCACCAAAAGAACCGAGAAAGAAACATAATAAGAGTGTAATCAACCAAGTGTTACAAATGGTGTTGTTTTGTCTGCAACCACAATTGGGACAAATTTCAGCATCTTTCAGAATCTCTTTTCCACACTTGTAGCAAAATATTGTTTCTTGCATATTGTTTTCCTTTACTTCCTAATAATATTATAGTTGTAGTTTATGTATATGTAAATATGTTAGTAAACTTATTATGCATATTATACATAACGAAGATGAAAAATTGTATTTTTTTTGTTATAATTATTATTAATGTAACTTATTTATAAATAATTGGCATTGATAAATAGCACGAAATAAATGATTAAGATTTTATGTAATTATAGAGAAAAAATAAAAAATGTAAGAATTTTTATTTTATTTATTTTTGCAATGATGTGTTTCTTCTTTTTTTTAGGATTTAATAATCCTATTTTTGCAAACGAAGAATTAAATACGTCAGATATTTTTTCATGGTCTGAAGTTCAAACACCAGAATTAAATACTATTATGAAGTATGAATTAAAACCATCTGTAAAATATGTAGATGTTTCATCTGGTGATATTTTAGAAGAAAAAGATAAACAACCTGATGTTGTATATAAGGCAATTGTATATAATGAGAAAGTTCCACATTATTATTCTTTTGAATTTAAAAATCGTGAGGATAAAATTTATTCTATAAATGAAGGAACAATTTCTGATTATGATTTTACAATGAATTTTAATCAAGATGATACTGCTACTATAATTAAATATTATAAAATCAATCTTTTTTCTGACAAAATATCAGATAAAAATTCTTATATTTCAAAAGAAGTAATTAAACCTGAATTGATTGGCGTTGGATTAATTGGGAATGTTCAAAATAATGTTGCAAATTCAAATAATATTAGTGAATTTGATGATATTATCAAAAATTTTATAGGAAATTCTGTTACTACAACTACTGGGAAATTGTATGGTGCCGGATTGATTGGAAATTGTTTATTAAATAATTCATCTAGCAACAACGAAGAAAGTATTAAAAGTATAGTTGGTTCGTTTATTTCTAATAGTGTAACTGTAAATGGAAATTTACAAGGTGGTGGATTGGTTGGTGTTTATTTTTATAATGATCATATTTCTTATAATGACCCTATTTCAAAGGGAAATAGTATATCAATAGGGC
>JBNMJS010000009.1:0-33041 GCA_050873965.1 Cyanobacteriota bacterium
AAACAACACAGTAGGCACGAAAACATAAACGAAACCCTATAGCGAATTTGTTTGAGTGATTTTGAAACATTAAAAATATACAAAATCACGAGTTATTCGCTTCAATGGTTGAGTGTTAATATTTTCGTGACTACTCTAGCGTGCCTTTTCTTTCCTTTTCTACTGTTTTCTTTCTTTGGGCTTCGCAACTCCGAAAGAAAGAAAACAGTTAAATAATATAATCAAAGAAGTGAGACATTAAAATTGAACAAACTAAGCTTATATCTATTGTCAGGCAGAGCCTGACACAACTAGCCAAATAATTCAAGAAGAAATGTTGCGAAATAATTTGACAAATTAAATCTATTACAAAATAAAAAAGGACAGCGTTTGCTGTCCTCAAAATCTTTGATATTCTTAAAAATTCTTTAATATTCATTCATATATTATATATTTGTACTTAATTTTCTTCTATTGTTATGAGCAGAGATTTCTTCACGTGCTTCTTTTGAATAGTTACCAAAAGTAATAGATGAATCTTCTGGCAAACCATAATATTGAGGTGCTACTTCATCATTATGTCTTGCTTGTTCTGTTCGCATAGCAGAGAATGCATCTGTAAATCCTTTAATTAATGCTGTACGTTTTGCAATACTTGGTTCTTTTTTGAAGTCTTCATATTTGTCACGCATTGTTTCAATATTACTCAACAATTGGTCTTTTATAGATTGATCAATATCGTCGTTCAACAAATATTCATCTGCCTTTTGTTTCATTGATTCAACCAACTGTTCTGCAACTTCTGGTGATTCAAAAACATTTTCTAAAGAAACTTTACCATTTTTTACATCATCATTCTTCATAAATGTTCCAACAACATCTAGAATATTCTTTTTGTTAACACCTGATGCTGATAATCCTAATTCACCAGTACCATTATCAATAATTGTTTTAACCCAATCATCAGAAATATTTTTACCTTGTTCTAAATGTGAATCTATATATTTCTTATATTGAACCTCAACAATATCCTTTAATTTACCTTGATTAAACTGGTTATTAAGAATATCATCACAATATTCAACACCTGCTTGAGGATCATTAGCATATTTTTCTTTTATTGCATCAACATCAACTGTTTTACCCCATTTGTCACAATACTTTTTAATTAAATCAAGTCTTGCATCAAATTGTGCTGAATAATCATCCTTTTTAGGAGCATGCAATTCACCGTCATTAGAAGAACTATGAACTCCACCAGAGCCATTTGCTCCACCAACTCCAAATGGATTATCCCATGGATTTGTAACATTATTGCCTGAACCATTAACTCCGCCGGTACCATTAACGCCACTTGAACCGTTTGTGCCACCGACACCAAATGGGTTATCTGAAACCCAAGGATTTTCAGATGCAGGAACGAATGAATAACCACCGCCATCTATATTAAAGACACCACTATTAAATGACTGTTGTGCTATATGTCTATCTATAATATTACCAATACTTGCTGCTGCATTATATAAATTAACAGTATCATTATCAATTGCAGGAGAATTCCAAGCTGCTTCCATTGATGTACCAGTAGTACTTATTGGAAATCCATCTGGTCCACAAGTTGTCCATTCTCTACCATTACCAAGATACCCATTTGCATATTGAATTTGCAATCTTCTATTATTAGCATTACTACCATCATTAACTTGACTGTTAATAGTGTTACTCATATTTAAATTCCCCATCTTTAATCCCCGTACCATGATAAAGTTTTTTTAGATGAAGAAATTGACTTTTTATTTAAACATGTTTACAAAACTTAAAACATGTCAAACCCATGCGTGATGGGCATTTGACATGTTTCAAGTATAACTTTAATTTACAGTTTTTATTGTAATTTAATCAAATTAACAATATCCGCCAAGACCTACCCAATTACAGGGAGCAAAGGCATAACCACCGCCATCTATATTAAAGACACCACCGTAGAATGACTGTTGTGCTAAATGCCTATCTTCAATATTACCAATACTTGCTGCTGCATTATACAAGTTTACTGTATCATTATCACAAGCTGGAGCATTCCAAGCTGCTTCCATTGACAAACCTGTTGTACTTATTGGAAAACCATTAGGTCCACAAGTCGTCCATTCTCGACCATTACCGAGATATCCATTTGCGTACTGAATACCAATCATAACTAAATTCCTCCATATAATATTAAGTTGTACTATTCAATTTTAATGTATTAGTACTCACAATATTTGTGGTTACAAATACATACTGTTTTGCAATTTCAGATTGCAAAACTACCTGACGCAGAACATCAACACTTGTACACCGTGTAATGTATCAACGACAAGCAACTATTAAATTATTGGTCTTACAAAGTCTTAACTACCCAAAAACTTCTTTAATAAAATAATGTTTTTTAAAGTGCTAAATTGACTCTTTAATTCCCGTACTTATATAAAGTTTTTATTTTCTTCAAAATTGACTCAATGAAAACATGCTATTTACAATTCTTAACAATCATGAAAATACATGTCACTATTGAATTTGACATGATTCAAGTATAGAGCCATTTTATAAAGTACTTGCATTTTTTTGAAAAATTAGTAAACTATACAACAGTTAAGAATTTGTTGTAAAATTAGGAGGTGCAAAAAACAAAAATTTAAGGAGAGTTTTATATGAAAATTGCTGTTCTGTCAGATATACATGGTAATTTATTAGCACTAGAGTCAGTACTTGAAGATATACAATCTAAAAATTGTGACAAGATATTATTTCTCGGTGATTATGCATTAGCAGGACCAGAACCTACAGATACCGTTAATTTTTGTATGAGCTTTTCTGAACACGATAATGTAGAGATGATTCAAGGTAACACCGACAAAATGATTGTCGAATTTAGTGAAGATATTTATCAAAAAGTTGCTCAAGGAGCACCAATCATGGCAAATGCACTAAGAGAAGAGGCAAACACACTCGGTGAAAAACAAAAACAATTCTTAAAAGAGTTACCTGCCACAAAATCATTAACAATTGATAACGTTAAAATCTTGATGGTACATGGTTCTCCAAGAAGAAACAATGAAGACATCATGCCTGATACACCACTAGAAAAAGTTGAAGAGATGCTATCAGGAGTAAAGGAAGATTTAATTTTATGTGGACATACCCATATACCATGTGGATTTCAAACAAACACAAAACAAACAGTAGTTAATGTTGGTAGTGTTGGCAGGCCATTTACAGAAAATCCTGAATCATGCTATGCGATAATATCAACCAAAGGTAATGGTGAATTTGAGGTTGAGCATAATTTCGTAAAATATGATAATGTACAAGCAGCCAAAACATTAAGTGAAAGGAGCTTTGAAGGGGCTGATAAACTCGCTCACATACTTATTTCACCAAAACACAGACATATTTAATAAGATAATTAAATTTAAAAGGGTAATATTAAATATTACCCTTTTCTATCATCAATATTCTTCATATTCCATATCTGCTTTCGAAATAAAATTAGTTCTCAATTTTTCTTCTAATCTTGGGTATCGAATACCATTCTCATTACCGGCTTTCAAACATTTTAGTAACCAAGCCATATTTTTACCCAATGTTCTCATTGTTTGCAAACCCTCTAAATCTTTCTCAACTTCATCAGGATTTTTACCATGAGTCATATTCCAATATTGAGAACCAACAACTATCATATTACTTATCAAGAAATAATGATTTAATTGATCAAATGCAGCACTTGCACCACCTCTACGACAGTTTACAACTGCTGCAGCAGGTTTATTTTTAAAACAATTGCCGGCATAAAACATTCTATCTAGAAACGAACGCATACTACCTGCAACATTTGCATAATACACAGGACTACCGACAATCAAGGCATCAGAGTATTTCATCTTATCAATAAGTTCATTAACCCTATCGCTCGTATAAACGCAATGTCCTTCATCAGATTTTTTGCACATTCCACAGCCACAACAGCCACGAACTAAATCTTTTCCAACATTTTCGATTTCAAATTCAATACCTGCTTGATACAATTCAACAGTAATTTCTTTTAATGCACGATAGGTACATCCTTTAGGATGTGGGCTTCCATTAATTAGTAATACTTTCAAGAAAATTCTCCTTTTCTATTCCATGTCATCTTTATATTCTTCGTAAAAACCACTTTGTTTTGCAATTTCTTCTTGACGTTCTAAAACAGCCAAAATCTTATCTTGCTCAAGTTTATCATGAACTTGTGAATTTATTTCACCACCAATCAACACTAACATTGATGTAAAATAAAACCAAATCATAAGCATTGCAAATGCAGCAATTGAACCATATACAAAGTTATAAGTATGCAACTTATTGACATAAATAGAAAAACCACCAGAGGCAATTAACCATATAACACAGAAAAATAATGTTCCTGGTAATGCACTCTTACATTTCAATTCTTCAGACCACGAAACATCTGGGAAAATATAATAATGCAAAAATGCCATTACGAACAATGCTAAAAATGCAATTGGCCAACGAATAGCCAACAACAAAGAACCTGTGTCATTAGACATTATTGTATATACTGTTAAAAATCTAATAATTACACGACCAAATATAATTAAGTTTGTACTTAAAAATAATACAAGAGTATTTACTACAACCATAACAAGTGATAACAATCTTGTATATACAAACGCTCTTGTTTCTTCTACCTTATACGCTCTATTCAAACCTTTTATAACCACAGACAAAGCATTCATTGACATAAACAATGTAACTAAAAGCCCAAAGATAGCAACAGAACGTCCACTAGTAAAACCTAGTACTTGATTTAATACTGTATGAATCAATCGTAAAGAATCTGCTGGCATTACCTTTTCCAAAAAGATAAATAACGGATTCATATAATAATTTTTGCCGATTAAATTAAATAATGACATTAAAAATAACATAAATGGAAATATACCAATAACTAACATATAACTCATCTCAGCAGCCATACCTGAGAAATCATTTTCAATAATAGATACAATAGTATTTTTGAAAAAATTATATGTTTTTTTACGCATTACTATTCCTTCTAATCTCATCAAGCAATTTTTTCACAGATGTTTCTACATTAGATTTTATAGTACAACCAGCAGCACGAGAATGACCTCCTCCACCAAAAACAGAACATATTTGTGCAACATCATATTTTTTGCTACGCATTGAAATTTTGCAAATTTTTGGTTCTAACTCTTTTACAACAAATGCTATATCCGTTGTATCAATTGCTCGCAATTGTTCTGCTAATCCTTCTGTATAATCATCTTTTGCATTAAATTTTTCAAAATCTCTACGATATACAGTTGTATATGCAATTTTGTCATCATCAGCAAATTGTGCTTTGCCAATACAATAATTTTGAAACATTACATAATTTTTTGATTTAAACTCATAACAATGAGCAAACACACTATTTGGATTAACACCTTTTTCAACTAAATCAGCAACAGTTTTAAACACATCTGAAGTTGTATTATCAAATCTAAACCCACCTGTATCAGTTAAGATTGCTGTATATAAACATTCAGCAGTATCTTTATCAATTTCCCAATCAGAATTCTTAAATAAATTGTATAAAACTTCACCAGTAGAACTAGCCTCTGGTACAACATAATTATAATCACCGAAATTATCATTAGTTTTGTGATGGTCAATATTAATTGTCACTTTCGCTTTATCAAACAATATTTTTGCAGCAGCAATTCTATCAATTGCAGCAACATCAACAGTTATAACCAAATCATACACTAATGAACTGTCATAAGTGGATTTTGCCTCTTTAAAATGAGGTAAAAAACTATAACTTGGGGATACATAAGAAAGTGCACACATATCACATTTCTTTTTGAATCTTTTATATATTGCTGAATACAACCCGAACGTTGAACCTAATGCATCACCATCAGGATTAACATGAGATACAATAAGAATTTTTTTCGAATTTTTTATTATGTCTTCCGTATTCGTAAAATTCATTATATAATAATAACACAAAACTACTAATGGTGGCAAAAATGAAAGAAATCTTATACACAGACTTCAATGGCGTTGATAGCCTAATCTCCGAAATGTTAAAAGATAACGAAATTTTACAAAAAGCGATGAAACGTGCAAATCTTTATACTTTTTGGTCTAAAGTTGTTGGTAAACCATTTGATAAAAAATCAAAACCTTATGGTATGATTAACGGCACTACAATGATTATCGCTTGTGAAAATGCTGCAGTAGTACAAGAATTGACACTAAGAAAACGACAAATCCTAAAAAAATACACTCCATACGTAAAATCACTGAATATTACCCTTAAAGATATAATGTTTGATGCAAAAAAATGGAACAAAGTTAATAACTAATTTTGTGTCAATCATAGACAGTTAACAAAAAAATGTTATAATAAATAATATGGAAAATTTACAACAAGAACACAGAAGAGAACAATTCAAACAAGAAGCGATGTTTCCATCAAACCCTAAATGGAACAATGCAATTATGCGTGCAGGAAACTTAACACGCAAGGAGTTTGATGTACGTTCAGAATTTGAAAGAGATTACAACAGAATTTTAAACTCTACAGCATACAGTCGCCTTAAACATAAAACACAAGTATTCTTTGCTACAACAAATGACCACGTATGCACAAGAATAGAACACGTAAATATCGTTGCATCTGTTGCTAAAACAATTGCACGTTCACTAGGACTAAATATAGAATTAGTAGAAGCAATCGCTTTCGGACACGATTTAGGACATTCACCATTCGGACATCACGGAGAAAGAATCATTGCACAAATTATGCAAGAAGAAAAATTAAATGCTCCATTTTGGCACGAAAAAAACAGTCTAAGAGTTGTTGATTATATAGAAACATTACCGAATGCCAAAGGTGAACATGAAAACCTAGCACTAACTTATGCAGTTAGAGATGGTATCGTTTGCCATTGTGGCGAAGTTGATGAGAATGGACTAAAACCAAGAAATGAATTAATTGACCTTAATACAATGACAAAAGGTCAATGTATGCCATACACATACGAAGGTTGTGTTGTTAAAATTTCAGACAAACTTGCATATATCGGTCGTGATATTGAAGATGCATCTTTGTATGGTTTGTTTACTCAAAGAGATTACATCACTCTTAAACAAATCGCACAAAATTTCACAAAACGAAAAGTCAACTTAAAACAAATAAATCCTACATCTTTGATTTATCAATTAGTTACTGACTTATGTACAAATTCTACTCCAGAAACAGGTTTAAATTTTTCGAAAGAAAACTTTGAACTTATGGGACAAATAAAACGATTTGTTTTTGAAAAAGTTTGCATGAACAAAAGACTTGAACCATTCATGGCTTATTCAAACCTTGTAATAAGAACTGTTTATAAAGTATTAAAAGACTATTATGATGGTGAAAATACTATTAAAAGACTTAAAAAACATACTAAAATCTATCCTCTAATGATAACAGATTTTAGAAAATGGTTAATAAAATATTCTAATATTGATGAAGAATTTAGAACAAAACGCAAATATAAAAATAAGATTTTGTATGATATAAACAACTATGATGATTACAGACAAGCAATAATTGACTTTATTTCTTGCATGACTGACAAATACATCATGAAAATTTATAATGATTTAATTACATTCTAAATAAAAAAAACTCAAGAATAACTTCTTGAGCATTGCATTTATGAATTATGTATTATGTTTCATAGTTTCGACATTTATATAAAACTCGTAAAAATATAATTTGCTATATATTTTTATAAAAAATTAAAATTTTTCATAAAAAAAGCCGTCCATTAGGCGGCATTACTTTTTTGAGAATTATTTTAAGGAATATAAGGAAACTATAAGAAAAATTATTTATTATGAACTACCCCAATCAAACACTGATTTAATAGCATTTGATTTAAGTTGTTTCACAGAATCAATTTCTGTATTAACAGAATTTAATTCAGTTGATAAGTTTGTGATTTCTGTATCCCAATATGTTTCTTGTTCTGAGATATCAGCTTGTTCTGCGTTAAACCAAGCAGTAATTTCTTCACGTTTTGATGAATCAGTTTTTTGTACAACATAATTCATGTGTGTGAAATATTCTAATGTAGTATTCTTGTGATACAAACCTTTTGCAGAATCTGTAACCATACATAATTGATATGTACCAGATTTAAAACCAGCTTGTAATTTTTCTGTATTTAACGCTTGTTTATAACGTTTGTTGCCATCTTCATCAATAGAGTTTGTATAGTCATAAACTTGAGTTCCATCACCTACGAAACCAGTAGCTCCATCACTTTTTCTAGTCCATACTAATTTACCATTATTATCTTTACTAACAGTATATTCAGAAGAAACAACTTTATTTTGTTGTATTTCAGATGATGCTGATGAACCATTTTGAATAGCAGAACTGATAATTGGACCATAGTAACTAATTATATTACCCAAATATTTTGCATATTGATCTGTAATTTCAGTAAACGATGTGCCATTATATAAATGTCCACTGATATTGCCTTCTATTTGACCTTTTTCATTATATACAGAATAACAATATCCTTTTTGTAATTTCACAACATCTTTTTCTGATGTAGTAGAAGAGTTTGCTGCTGCTTGAGCAGATGAGAAAAATATTGAACCATCAACAGTATAAACAGTTCCGCCAGATTTATAACCTCCATTCTTTAACATCAATTCCATCGCAGCAATAACTTCATCTTTACCCATACGACGTAATTGATTATATAATGCGGCAAGAGCTGTAACACTTTGATTATTTTCAATTAATGAATATATAGCTTGAGCAGTTTGAGTTGTAACAGATGACAAGCCATAAGTATCTTTTGCAGTTTCAACAGTTTTAGCCAATTCATTATTCAAAATAACTTGACCATATTGATCTGTTAAAATCATTCTATTTTCTGTTTTTTGTGCAAAACCTTGATCAGACATAGTTGCAACTTGTTGCAAAAAGTCATCATTAATAAGACCATCTTTTGACTGTCCCATTAAATAATTATAATTTACATCTTCATAACCATTACTTGTAGCATACTGAACATTTGCATCTTGAAGTCTTGAATAATACTGTTGAGCAAGCTCAGTAGATTTTCTAGTGAGCATTTGTTTGCGTTTTGAATTAACCTGCATTTGCAGTTCAATATCCGCCTTTCTGGTGGTCAATGCCAATAATCTAACTTGTGATGTGGCTAAACCCATTTTAGTTAATGCTCCTTTTTGTAGTTCCTAATACTATGTTTATCGGCATATTTTTCAAAAACTTTAGCAAAAACGACATTGTTTTTACATTTCTTTACAATCTGTAAACATGCATGAGCATGGAAACACAGGGGATTTTAACATCGTTCAAACCCATACAAAACAACACAATTTCTATCAAATAAAAATGAGAAATAACCCCTTAAAAAAGGAGTTATTAAAAAGAAAAAGTTTACAAAAAAATTAAATAATACTTTGTTTCAATCTTGCTGAACGATTTTCGCTTAACAAGTTTTTCAATTTCATAATCGCTTGAGCGTGAATTTGACAAACACGAGATTCAGAAATATTTACTGCTTCACCAATTTCTTTAAATGTCATGTTTTCATGATAGTAAAGAACCATTATCATTCTTTCTCTTTCAGGCAAACGCTTCAATGCTGCTTCAAGCTGATTTTTAACATTTTTATCTTCACATTCTTCGTGTGGAGTTTTGTGAGAAGAATCCTTGATAGTGTCAATAACTTCAATACTATCCTCTCCAGTACCCTTTTTATCGTAGATTGATGTAATTGTTGTATCATCGGCAAGAATTTGGTCAACTTTTTCTGGTTCCATACCTAATAATTCAGCAACTTCTGAATTTGTAGCAGGACGACCAAATTGTTTTTTCAATTGTTCTTGTGCTTCTTTTACATCACGAATCTTACGACGAACGCTTCTTGGTAAGAAATCTTGAGTACGAATTTTATCAATAATATTACCTCTAATTCTTACAAGAGCGTAAGTTTCAAATCTTGCACCATTTCTAGGAGTATATTTTTCAACAGCATCAATCAAACCTTCGATACCATAACTTGAAATATCTTCAAAAGTAAAAGTAGGTGGAAGAGCAACTTTAACACGACCAACAACGTATCTTGTTAAATAAATATATTGAACAATAAGTGTATCTCTCAATTGTTTGTTAGATCTATCTTTAAGATATTCTTCCCATACCTTAACTATCTCTTCATCTGAGAGTCTTTTTATATTATTGTAACTACTAAAATTATTCTCGTTCTCCATCCCGCTACCTATAATAGTGCTTACATATCCATTATATCTATTTGTAATTTGATTTTATCGTGTATATGTATGAACTTGAGAAAATTTCCTAAAGTATGTATAGGAATAATTAAATTTTTCATGCAAATTGCATGGTTTTTACATGGAGTAAAGTTACAAATAATAAACTAATAAAATTAAATATTAAAACTTTTTCTAGAACCTTCTTCGTGATAAACACCACCGCCACACACAATTTCAATAACTTTTAAAACAAACTCTTTCGCAGAATCTTGAGAATTTAAGAAAAACTCACGATTTGCTAAATGTCTAATTTTAAAGATAGAGTTTTGCATTTTGTCAGCAGGAACATATAATGATGCGATTTCATTATCTAATAAACGTTTCATGCATTCACTTTTGTCATCTGCACCTTTCATAATATCAGAATAACTACCTTTTATTGCCATGATTCTGCCACAAAATAAAGGTGGTTTTTGTTCTCTGAAAAGTGCTTGAGGTTCAAAATTACATCTTGTAGTTAAACTAATCTTATGCCACAAAATATTGATGGTAACAATTGTTTTTTGAGCATCATATTCAACATAAATATTTTGAGCGGTAATTCCTCTAGAAGAAAAAGATTTTTTTAAAGATTCAACAACGGCTTTCATATCAACAATAATCTCTGCAAAAACTTCTGCAGTATTTCTTGTTGCATTTTGATAATCCAAAAACTGTTTATACATGTGAGTTGAAACGAGACCAACCCTCTCTTGAATAAGAGCATCTTTTCTAAAATTCATCTCTGTATTATCAAAACTGTCGTATCCGTTTGTCAAAATTTCTCTCCTGTAAGAATTTTACAACTAAACATGATTTTATGTAAAGAATTATAAGCCAATTCGTTACATTATAGAATAATAATACCATTGTATTTATTTCTATTAATATTGTACTCACAATTTGAATTAATTTCACATATAAAATTAAAAAATTTATAAAAATATTTTTACAGTTCAAAATGTACGTCTTTATTGATTTTTTAATATTTAACAAAAAAATTTTGCTTAATCTTTGTTAATAATTCCAATTTTTAAGGCAAAAAAATTTCAAATTTTACGTTTAATATAGTATAATAATTGTGTAGGTAAATTTTGGAACAGCGTCAAACATACAAAAGCGAAGAACAATCACGTTCTTTCAATACAGCAAATGTTACATCGCCTCTTTCAGCAGCTAAATTGGTGGCAAAGGTTAATTCTTTGGCTACTCCACCATCAAAGCCACGCAGAACATTGATTCAGGCAAATGTTCCTGTTGCTCAAAAAATTAACGTTGATTATAAATCAATGGTTGATAAACTTGCTGAAATCACTACTATTAAAGATGTAAATTCATATTATCTTGCCGTTCACAAAATAATGACTCAATATTTAGATTGTTCATTTACAGCATTCGGTTTATTCAATGAAACATCTAAATGTATAAATTTAAAACTAATTGATAGATTAGATAATGTTTATTCTTCAAAAATATTTGGTTCAGATAGTTCAAACCCTGTATCACAATGTTTTTATACAAGAAAAATTATAACAAAAGACAATGTTAATTTCTTAAACATTTCATATTTCCATGGACACAAAGTTAGTATCATTCCAATGATTTCTGTAAACAAATGCGTTGGTGTAATGTTGATTGCTGACAGATACGTTGATTCTAGCGAAAAATTATACAATTTCATTGCTAATCACGTTGCACTTGTAATGGAAAATATGAGCCTTCTAGAAAAGAGTAAAGAACACATGAATACAGATTCTTTAACTCAATTGTACAACCACAGAGGTTTCCAAGAATGTTTAAGTAAAGAACTTCATAATGCAGAAGAAAACAACACAAAATTATCTGTTGTTATGCTTGATGTAAACAATATTTCAAAAATTAATAGAGAACTTGGTCACAGAAAAGGTGATGAAGTTATCAAATTAGTTGCAGAAAAAGTTAAACACAACTTAAGAAAAACAGACATTGCAGGTAGATATGGTGGCGATGAAATCGCAATGATTTTACCAAACACAGATGTCGCAGAAGCTAAATATATTGCAGAATACATCACATATACATTATCATGTTGTTTTATTGATGATGTTGGACCTGTTAAGGTTGCTGTTGGTATCGCATCATATCCAGAATGTGCTAAAGAACAAGAAAAATTGTTAATCTTAGCAGAACAAGCAATGTATATTTCTCAAGCAAAAGGCTACAAAGACGGAATGTCTGCAATCATCAGTTCTACAGACTTCAACTTCTGGGACGATGCAGCATTAAAATCTTATGCAGAAATTATTTCAAAACGTCACTCTCAAATGGGTGTAAACTTTGAAGATGAATTGCTTCACAAATTCAACTCTGAACAAATTCATTCTCAAAACCACCTTGCTGAAATTGCAAAATCATTAGCTGGTGCTATTGATGCAAAAGACCCTTATACAAAAGGTCACTCAACATCTGTTTCTAGATATTCAGAAGCATTGGCTCGTTCACTTAATCTTCCAGAAGAAGAAGTTGAAAGAATTTCACTTGGTGCGTTATTACACGATGTTGGTAAAATTGGTATTCCAGAAAGCGTTCTTAAAAAACCAGATAAACTTTCTGATGAAGAATGGAATATCATGAAACAACACCCTGTAATCGGTGCAGAAAAAGTGTTACAACCAAACGAAGCACTTAGAGATTTGATTCCAATCGTTAAATATCACCACGAACACGTTGATGGTAGTGGCTACCCTGAACATTTGAAAGGTGACCAAATTCCATTATCAGCAAAAATCGTTGCAGTTGCAGATGCATTCCATGCTCTAGTTAGCGATAGACCTTACAGAAAAGGTTTAGGCTTAGAAACTGCATGTGATATTTTACTACAAGGTGCTGGAAAGCAATGGGATTCCGGATTAGTTAGAAAATTCATCCAAATTGCTCCATCACTAATTACAAAAATTTAAACGTAAATTTATCTACGCAAAGTATATAATCGGTCAAAATTGACCGATTTTTTTATGAATAAATCTACATATTTACAGAATTGTAAACTATTATATAAACAAATGTTTATGTGTTAGAATAAGGGTATGGAATTAATAGATAAAATTTTATCAATATTAACTGGCTTATTAAATAAAGCAAAAGTTCATTGGCAGAATATGGACAAACGACAAAGAACTTACTTTATATTGGCTAGTATTGTCGTTATGATTTTAATGTGGGCATTCATAACAGCAGGCGTTATCACAACAAATTTCAACCGTAATATGGTTCGTGGAAACGAAGATAAACAAGAACTCCAAGTATCAAGTATGATTCTTACAGAAACAAAAGATGGTGAAAAATTCTGGGAAATATTTGGAGAAACTGGACATTATAGTAGTGACCACAAAATTGCACACTTAAACAATGTCGTTGGAAATTTCTACAAAGATAACCAAGTTGAAATGAGTTTTGAATCAACAAAAGGTTTATATAATGAAGAAACACAAGAAATAATTTTATATGAAAATGTTTTTGTTGTTCTTAAAGATGAAACATCCTTAAAAGCAGACAAATTAACATACCAAATAAAACCTAAAACACTTACAGTTGAGGGACATGTTATAATTAGCAGGAAAAATTCTTTCAAAGCAACTGCTCAAAAAGCAGTAATCGATTCTAATTATTCACGTTTCAGAATAATTGGTTCAACAAGTTCAAAAATTTATAATTAGCAAAGGGAAAATAATGAATAGGAAAAAGTTTTTAATAATAATTTCATTACTTGTAATATGCTTGGGAGCGATTGGCGTTATTGCAGAAGATTTAATTATCGACTCAAAAACACAAACATTCTCTGAAAGTGATAATAAAATCAAATTTAACGGAGATGTAAAAGTAAAATTTGGTGATATTCACTTGTTAGGAGATAAAGCAGATGTATCAGTAAAAAACAGTAAACTTGATACTGCAACTTTTTACGATAAACCTTATGCATACGAAGTAAAAAACAATAAAAAAAGAGAAGTAAAAGCAAATATTCTTAAATTTTCTCTACTAAATAAAGTTATCAAAGCAGAAGGTGATACCCAAACAATCATTACTGAGGGTAAAACACCTGTTGCAGTAATTAATGCAGATGTTCAAGAATACGATGTGAAAGCAAATGTAATGACTGCATACGGTTCTGTATCAATAAAATACAAAGACATCAATGCATATACAGATAAAGCAATTATACATACAAGCAGTCACGGTGATTTAAAACGTATTGATTTGGTTGGTAGGGCAAAAATAGACCAATCAAAACACCACGCAACTGCAAATCATTTCATATATGATGCAGATAATGAAGAAATGACTGCAATAGGTAATGCAACAACATCAACAATTCTTGATAATGGTAAAGAATTCGTTTTGAAAGCAAATTACCAACAATATAATAAAAAACAAGGTATCTTTATTGGTAATGGAAGTGTTAGAGCATGGTATGATACATATTTTGCAAAAGGACCAAAAGTTGTATGTTACCCAGACAAGGTTACAAACAAACCTAATGAGGTATTTATGATTGGTCGTTCAACAATAAAAGAAAACGAAAAAGAAATAACTGCCGATAAGATTAAAGTAATCATTGAACCTAAAAACTTTATGGCAGAAGGAAACGTAAGAACAATTATACACCAAGCAGGTGTTTCATCATCGAAAGCAGGTTTCTAATATGTCAGAGATTTTAGATAAAGCAGTAGAATTATATAAAAAAGGACAATTTAAAGAAGCAATTGATGCATTCAGTTCTGTTTTAGAACATGAAGAAGACAATGCAGAAATTTATAACAATATGGGCTTATGTTATGCTCATCTAGGAGAATTTGAACAAGCAGAGAAAGCATATACAAAATCAATCAAACTAGATCCAACGATAGCACAAGCATATATAAACCTTTCAGATTTATATTACAAAAATGGCGATTTATCAGGTGCTATAGGTGTTTTAGAAAGAGGCAGTTACGAACTCACAGAAAACTATGTAATAGCCCACTTGCTAGCAAGAGTTTATATAGAAGATAGCAGATATGATATGGCAATTTGTGAGTTAGAAAAAATTCTTGATGCACAGCCAGAAAACTATGATGCATATTATGATATGGGTAGAATTCAATTTGAACTTGGTAACTATGAAGATGCTATTTCAAATTTCGAAAATGTTATTGAATACAAAGAAAACAATGAATTCTTATACTACTACCTTGCTCAAGCATACGAAGCAAATAACGAAGTAGATAAAGCTATTTCAAACTATTTAAAAGCAACTGCTATCAATACGAAATTTCCAATGCCTTATAAAAAATTGGGTGTACTATTTTTAGCAAGAGGAGATTTTGAAGACTCTATTGAATTTTTTGAAGACTATATGAAACTTGATGTTCCTGATGATGAAAAGGAAAATGTTAAAGTTTTAATTGAAAGAATTAAAAAGAAATTATGAATGAAAAATACTGGGTAGCATTTTCATCTATTGCAGAACTTGATTCAAAATTTATACAAAACTTGTATGAATATTTTGGTGATATAAAATTAGCATACAATGCATCACTTGAAGAATTAAGCAAAATTGAAGGGATATTAAAAAAGAAAGTCGATATTTTTCTCAAGAAAAGAGAAACAATAAATATAGACAATACTTTTAATGAAGTTATCAAAAGAGATATAAAAATATTAACTTTTGAAGATGAAAAATACCCATATATGCTAAAAAATATTGATAATCCACCTATGGTAATTTATTACAAAGGTGATTTATTCAGTTGTAACTTAGAAAAAACTCTAGCAGTTGTTGGTTCTAGAAGAATGAGTTATAACGGCAAAGAAAGCCTCAAAAAAATCATATCAGAACTAAATGGTACAGATTTATGTATAGTTTCAGGTCTAGCAGCCGGAGCAGATACTGCAGCACATAGATTTGCTCTTGATAACAATTTAAAAACAATCGGTGTAATCGCAAGTGGTTTTGATTTTATCTACCCAAGTTCAAATAAATCTTTATACGAAGAAATAATAAATGGTAATGGTGCTGTATTAACAGAATATTACCCAACATTTGAACCTCTAAAATTTAGATTTCCACAACGTAATAGAATTGTATCAGGCCTATCTTATGGAACACTTGTTGTTGAGGCAGCATTAAAAAGTGGGGCTTTGATTACAGCAAATTTAACTTTAGAACAAGGTAGAGAATTATTATGTATCCCTGGATTGATAACAAACCCTAATACCGAAGGAATTTATAAACTTATAAAAACAGGAGCAACAATTGTAACAGAATCCTCTGATATATTAAATGCATTAAACTGGACATTAGGAGTGCAACAAACGCTTTTTGATACAGAAAATATTGAAAATATAGAAGAAGATGACAACTTAACAATTGACGAGAAAAAAATTCTTTATACAATAGATATAGAACCTAAAAGTTTTGATGAAATACAGAAAGAAACAAATTTATCAGTTGATGAGTTATTAATGAACTTAACGACATTAGAACTTAAAGGAAAATTGGAACAAACACTGGGGGATAGATATAAAAAGAGATGAGTCCTAAAGCCGAAACAAAAAAAACTACAACAAAAACAGCGACAAAAAAAACAAGTACTAAATCAAAAGGTGATAAAGCACTTGTTATAGTCGAATCTCCTGCAAAATCTAAAACTATTAAAAAGATTTTGGGTTCAAACTATACTATAGAAGCAAGTTTAGGACACGTTAGAGATTTATCATCAAAAAATGATTTAGGTTTTGATGTTAATAATGGTTTCAAACCATCTTTTACAATCCTTCCAGAAAAAAGAAAAGTTGTATCAAAACTGAATGCTTTAGCAAAAGATGCTGATAAAGTTTACCTAGCATCCGATCCCGACCGTGAGGGAGAAGCAATTGCATGGCACGTTAAAGAAGTATTAAAAGTGCCAGAAGACAAGATTTATAGAATAGAGTTCAACGAAATTACACCAAAAGCCGTAAAATATGCTGTTGAACATTATCGCCAAATTGACATGGATAAAGTTAAAGCACAACAAACAAGACAAATTCTTGATAAACTTGTTGGTTACAAACTTAGTCCAGTATTATGGAAACAATTAGGAAACTACCATTTATCAGCAGGTAGAGTACAATCTGTTGCACTTCGAATGATTTGCGAAAGAGAAGAAGAAATTGATGCATTTGTACCAGTTGAATATTGGACAATTACTGTTCAACTTGAAAAAGATGGAAAAGTTTTTGAAGCAGAACTAGCAAAATTTGTTGATAGCAAAATTGAAATCAACAATGAAGAAGAAGCACAAAAAATAAAAGCCATTTTAGAAGATGACAAAACAGAATACATTGTATCTAAAGTTGCTAAACGTGAAACTTCAAGAAAACCGACTGCACCATTTATTACATCAACATTACAAAGAGAAGCAAGTTCTAAACTTGGGTATGGTGTATCAAAAACAATGCAAATTGCACAAAAATTGTATGAAGGTATTGAACTAGAAGAAGGTTCTGTCGGTTTAATCACATATATGAGAACTGATAGTGTTCGTATCTCTGATGATGCACAAGAAATGGCAAAAGATTTCATCGTAAATAATTTTGGTGAAAATTATTATCCATCAAAACCTAACATTTACGGTAAAGGCAAAAAGAATGTTCAAGATGCTCACGAAGCAATCAGACCATCATACCCTGAAAGAACACCTGACAGTATTAAACAATACTTGACTAATGAACAATACAGATTATATAAACTAATCTGGAACAAATTCATGTCATCACAAATGGCACCTGCAAAAATTGCAAACAAAACTGTTGATATTACAGCAGGTGATTATGAATTACGTACAGGTACAAGCAAAGTTCTTTTTGATGGATTCTTAAAATTATATCAAGATTCTGATAATGAACAAGTATCAAAAATCCCTGATTTACATGAAGGTGACAAACTTGAAAGAAAAGATGTTTTACCAAAACAACATTTCACTCAACCACCTCCAAGATTTAGTGAAGCATCATTAGTTAAAGCATTAGAAGAATACGGCATTGGTCGTCCATCAACCTATGCAAGTATTATTACAAAAATTCAACAAAGACAATATGTTGAAAAACAAGATAAAGCACTTGTTCCAACATTCTTAGGTAAAACAGTATCTAAACAGTTAGTAAACCAATTCTCTGATATTATGGATTATGCTTTTACTGCTGGAATGGAAGAGAAATTAGATAAAATTGCAGAGAAAAAAGCTGTTTGGAACGAAGTTTTACAAAATTTCTATACACCTTTTATGGATACTGTAAACGATGTAATGGGTAATGCTAAAAAAGTAGTTATTGAAAGTGATGTAAAATGCCCTAATTGTGGTAAACCTATGATTGTAAGAACTAGCAGATTTGGTTCTCAATTCTTGGGTTGTTCTGGTTATCCTGAATGTAAAACTATTTTATCATTGGATAAATCAGGTAATGTTATCAAAAATGCTGACACACCTGAAAAATCTGATAAAAAATGTGAAAAATGTGGTGGCGATTTATATATCAAAATCGGACCATACGGCAGATATACAGAATGTGCTGAATGCAAAGATAGAAAAAGTATAGTTAAATCAACAGGCGTTACTTGCCCTAAATGTGGCAAAGGTGAAATAATCGAACGTAAATCAAAACGAGGGGTTGTGTTCTATGGTTGTAACCAATACCCTGACTGTGATTTTGTTTTATGGAACGAACCAACTGGAGATGTTTGCCCTAAATGTCATTCTCTAATTGTAAAACGAACTCTAAAAAGTGGTGACGTTTTAGAATGTTCAAATAGAGCCTGTGGTTACAAACCTGAAAATAAATCTACTCAATAAATATAATATATTAGGAGAGCTTAAATGAAAAAAATATTTGAGAATCTAAACAAAGGTAATATTTTGTTTATCACTTGTTTTGCATTAATAATCTTAGGTGGTTTGTGGTTAAGATTATCAATTATTAATTTCCCAATTTGGTATGATGAAGGTTGCTCAATTGCAACTGCAATAAATTCGTTTCCAACTGGCATAAACAATTATCTTTGGAATTATGATTTTCAACATACTCCATTTTATTTTTATATATTGCACTACATTATGCAATTCTTTGGAGATTCAGAATTTACATTAAGAATTTCTTCTCTAATAGTTTCAATGCTATTATTACCGTTGACTTATATTGTTACGACAAAGTTGTCTTCATCAAAAAAAATTGGATTAGTAGCAATGCTTTTAATGGCAGTTAATACATTCCAAGTACTCTATTCTATTGAAATAAGAATGTATCCATACACTATTTTATTGGCATTATTATCTATAAATTATTTAATTGATTACGATAGAAAAGGTGACATTCCATCACTTGTAAAACTTAGTATCGTTAATATTCTCAATCCATATTTCTTAACTGGTTCAATAATATTTACATTAGCAGAATTTATAATTTATTCATCATATCTTGATTATAAAAAGGCTGAGCCTAAAAAATTACAAAACTATATTTTCGCAAATATTATTACAATTTTATGTTATATACCTTATTTTATAATCGTTGGTCATTATGCAATTGTTCGTTCAAAATTTTTAATCACAGATTTATCTAATTTTGAAATAATGAATTTATGGGGCTTACTACAAAATATATTCTCTGCAGACCCTGGACATATTCACGAAACAAGACATGAAGCTTTTACAAATAATTTTCAAACTATTGCACTTGTATTCTTGCCATTGATTGTAATGTTTACAGGTTTAATAAATAGTTTAAAAGACAAAGAAAAACTAAACACAGTAATTTTAGGAATAATAACATTAACATTTGGTATATTCTTATGGGCAGCAAATGCCAAAGTTATCGCATTCACAGGTAGATACTTAATTTTTATTACACCATTCATATTTATTTTAACAGCAATCGGATTAAGCAAATTTAATAAATATGTTTTTGCGACAATAATCTTTATATATTCTTGCTTATGCATTTATGGACTTCATCAAACATACGAAACATACAAAAAAATTGCATACTATTCATTAAAAGCACCAGCAGAATACGTAAAGAAAAACTATAGCGGAAAAGATAATTTAGTTATTATGCCTTTTGCATCATCAGTATCTTTCTACTATTTCAAAGGTGAAAATATGCCACATGTAATGCCATTAGAATTGTTCCATGAAGTTAGAAACCCTGATAATACAAACTTCTATAATGAAGAACAAAGACAACAATTCAAAACTGGTGATAAATATAAAGTATTCCAAAATATAATTACAAGTGATAATTATATTTCTGAGAACTTTAAAAAACACATGCAATCAGAAATTGATAAAGTGCCTCACGGTGGATATATTATTTGGATAATTTATTATACAGACAATTACGCACTTACAACAAAAGAAAATGTTCAAAATATGTTTAGAAATTACGATAACGTAAAAGCACATGTAACAACTGGTATGTTATCAAAATTTGACTTAGATTTAATAAAAATACTTGAACCACAAGCAAGATTGATAAAAACAGATAGAGATGAGTCAAATTCATATATCATCTTACAAAAAAGGTAATAAAATATGAAAATAGCACATTTTAAAGTCGAAGACTGGTTTAACGAATATGAAAAATTATCAAAATATGATATGGCTGATACTTGCGTAGAGTCATTATCATTAGAAGAACTTTTTTCTATTACAGGCAATAAAGATAAACACCTTGAACACATACTTAAACAAAAACTAAATTATGGTGATATTCAAGGAAGTGAATATCTAAAAACAGGTATTGCAAAACTATATAGTAATACGGTTTCAACAAAAAATATTACAATAACACATGGTGCAATTGGTGCAAACCAACTCGTTATGCTCGCAACAATTGAAAAAGGTGATAAAGTTGTTTCAATCATACCAACGTATCAACAACATTATTCAATACCTGAATCTATTGGTGCAAATGTAGAAAAAATATTTTTACAAGAAAAAAATAATTGGCTACCTGATATTGAAGAATTAAAACTAAAAGCACAAGGTGCAAAAATAATTTGTATGAATAATCCAAACAATCCTACAGGTGCAGTCATGCCAGATAGTATGCTAAAAGAAATCGTACAAATTGCACAAGAAAACAATTCCTATATACTGTGCGATGAAGTATATAGAGGACTTGAACATAGTGGAAATATTTCAAAATCAATAATTGAATTATACGAAAAAGGTATTTCAACTGGCAGTATGTCAAAAGTTTATTCACTAGCAGGTCTTAGACTCGGTTGGATAGTGACAAATGATGAAATACTAAACGATATAATAATCCAAAGAGAATATAATACAATTAGTGTTAGTACTCTTGATGATTATTTTGCGGGACTAGCACTTGAAAACAGTGAAAAAATCATCAAAAGAAATATTACTAAAATACTTGATGGCAAAAAAATCGTTTCTGATTGGGTACAACAAGAGCCACATATAAGTTGGATTGAACCACAAGGTGGAACAACGGCATTATTAAAATATGATTTAAAAATGAGTTCTGTTGAATTATGCAAAAAATTGCTGAACGATACTGGCGTGCTATTCTTGCCAGCATCAGCAATTGATGCCGAAGGATATTTAAGAATCGGCTATTGCAGTAACGTTAAAACATTACAAGAAGGCTTGTTGAAATTCTCTGATTGGCTCAAACAATTCTAATTATTTATTTTTATTAGAACGTTCTCTGACAGAAATTCTAATAGATGTACCAAAGAAACCAAAAGCTTCTCTTAATTTATTTTCAATATAACGTTTATAATGGTCTTTTAATAAAGTACCATTATTTGTAAATAAAACAAATGTAGGTGGTTGAACACCAACTTGAGTTGTATATAAAATTTTCAAACGTTTATTCTTAACACTTTGAGGTGGATTCATAACGTATGCATCATTTACGATTTTATTTAACAAACCTGTTGCAACACGTTTTGTACATTCTCTATAAACTTCATTTGTTTTTGTATAAATTTGTGTCAATCTTTGATGAGTTTTTGCACTAATATAGATTTTTGGTACATAGCTCAAGAATGGTATTTCATTAACTAATTTTTCTTCAAATTTATTGATAGTATTTGCTTTTTTATCCTCTACTAAATCCCATTTATTGATTGCAATTATCATACCTTTACCTGCTTCTGTAATGATAGATGAGATTTTTTTGTCTTGGTCAGAAATACCTTCTTTTGCATCAATTACAAGAATAGCAACATCACATTCTCTAATAGAACGGATTGCTCTATCAACTGCAAATTTTTCTACACCATAATCTACTTTTGCTTTCTTTCTAATACCTGCAGTATCTATGATAATAAATTCTTGTTCATCATATACAAGTTTGCTATCAATGCTATCTCTTGTTGTACCAGATACATCTGAAACGATAACTCTATTTTCACCTAACAACGCATTTACAATTGAAGATTTACCAGCATTAGGTCTTCCTACAATTGCTATTTTAATAATTTTTTCTTCTTTTTTAATGTCTTCATCAGCAATAAAATCTTCTGTAATTAAATCTAGCAAATCGCCAACACCACCTGAACCATGTAAAGCAGAAATAGCAATTGGTTCACCAATCGCAAGTGAATAAAAATCTGATGTCATTAATGCAGCATTATGAGAATCAATTTTATTAACTGCTAAAAATACATGCTTGTTAGACTGTCTTAAAATATTTGCAATATCATAGTCAATTGGATTTATACCCTCTTTACCGTCAACGATAAAAACAATTTTATCAGCCTCTGAACAAGCAATCTTTGCTTGGTCATAAATTGAAACCATAATTTCATCTTCATCACCAGGAATAATACCACCAGTATCAATAACTGTGAATTGTTTATGTTGCCATTCAACGTCAAAATAAATTCTATCACGAGTTACGCCAGGTAAATCATCAACAATTGATTGTCTATTACCAACAAGACGATTTACAAATGTTGATTTCCCTACATTTGGTCTTCCTACTATTGCTACTACTGGTTTTCTTTCCATAATATTAAATCCTATCTTTAAACCTTATATAATTACAAACTTTCATAAACTTCTATGGCACGTTCAATTGCTCCGTCCATATTGTAATATTTGTAATCACCTAATCTACCTAAGAAATAAACATTTTTATATTTTTCTGATTCATACAAATACTTATGATATAAATCAAAATTATCATCATTAGGTATTGGATAATATCTTTCATTTTTACCTAATTCAAAATCTTCTGAATATTCCTTAGCAATAACTGTTTTATCAGATTTATCATCTAAATAATATTTATACTCATGTATTCTTGTAAAATCATAGTTACAAGGATAATTAACACAAGCATTTGATTGATAATATTCCTTATTATGAGTTTCTAATTTAAAATTAACACTTCTATATGGCAATTGACCAAATTTATAATTAAAGAATTCATCAATTGAACCCGTAAAGAAAATCTTATCGAATTTAGATAAATCTAATGATTTATAATCTGTATTTAGTTTAATCTTAATATTTTTATGATTAAGCATATTTTTGATAACTTGCGTATAACCATTTAAAGGAATGCCTTGATATTTATCTTGAAAATATCTGTTATCCTTACTCAAATAAACTGGTACACGAGCAGTAACTGCATCATCAACATCAGTTGGAGAAACTCCCCATTGTTTTGTCGTATAATGCAAAAATATTTTTTCATATACATAATTAGCAAGATATTTTAAATCATCATCATCTTGTTTTTGAAACTCTAAAATCGGAACTTTTGTATTGATATTAAAATTATCTAACAACTTTTGTTCTAACAACTCAGCATAAGATTTTGGAAAAACATCATATAAAGAATTAAAATTAAATGGAATATGTGTTTCAATACCATCTAAAATACCAATAACCTTATGCATATATGTATTGAAATCCGTAAATTGTTTAAGATAATTCCAAACAATTTCAGAATTTGTATGAAAAATATGAGAGCCATAAGCGTGTATCATTATACCGTTTTTATCTCTATAATCATAACAGTTACCACCAATATGACTTTTTTTATCAATTATTAAAACTTTTTCATTTGATTTATCTGCTAACAAATTTGCAATTGTTGCACCTGAAAAACCTGCACCTACAACTAATATCATTACGAGTTCCTCATAAGTTATACCATAGGTAAATTATACACCAGATAGTAAAATTTTTATAGATTTTATAAATTATCTAGCACCAAAATACTTAAATTGAATTTATAAACAAATATGTAAACATGTAAACAATACATTATTACTAAATAATAGCGATTTGTTTTAAGTTTTGTAAACGTATTTTTTACAATTAATCAATTTTCTAAAAACAAAAAACTTTATATAAGTGTTGGGGATTACATAAGATTGAGGATATTATTATGGCAGGAGATTTTAGTTTAGATTCTATTAAACAAAACGGTTTTAAAAACACAGTTACATATAGAGGTGCTGGTAAAAATGCAGGTGCATCTTATGATTATATGGATAAATTAAATCAATTAGTTGATAAAGGAATTTTCGTTGATAAAGATGGTGACGGTTTTACATCAGGTGAAAAGAAAGCATTAGAAGACGAATTCATCAAATTACACCAAGAAAAAGGTTACAACACAAACTTCAGAAAAATGCGTGCTGGCACAACAAATGAATACACTTATGATGATTTCATCAAATTAGCACAAGCAGCAGGCTATGTATTAAAAGAAGATGCTCCAAAAGCAAAACAAAAACCAGAAGCAGTTGAACCTGATTCACTTTCAGAAAAAGCAAAAGCTGATAAAGTTTCTAATCCAGTAGCAGAAGTTAAAACTCCTGAAGCTGAACAAGAAGAAGGCAATGAACCTATTTCTCAAAGTGGTAAACAAGTAGCAAATACTGTTGCATCAACTTTACCAGATGGTGAATACGACATCACTTTCAAAGGTGCTAAAGTTGAAGATGAAGATGGTAACATTTTTGCTCAACATACAAAAGCAACTGTAATCACTCCAGACGGCACTAAGAAAAAAGTAACTGTTGATGGTACTCCATCTCACAGACCTACTGTTACAGAACCTGATTTAGTTCCAGCAAAAGCACCAGCAGACAAAGCATCTACTCCAGTTGCAGAAGTTGAAACTCCAGCTGTTAAAGAAGAAACTCCTGTAACAACTCCAAACAAAGCAACAGCACCTGTTGTTGAAGAAAAGAAAGAAGAAGCTCCTGTTGCAAAAGCTCAAGAATCTTCAAATGCAGGACTTAATGAAGATGCAGATTTTGCTTCATTATCATACGAAGAAAAATTAAACAGAATAAAAACAATGCAATCAGATATTCGTAAAGATATTTATAATGCAAAACAAACATCATATACAACAACTAAAAAAGGATTATTTGGCTCAAAAACTAAAACTGTAAATTATACTCCAGAAGAAATTGCAAAAAGACAAGCAAATATTCCTCAATTACAAGCAGAATTAGAAGAAGCAAAAAGACAAGAAGTTCAAGTTAAAGAACTTGAAGGTCAATATTGGTCAGGTAAACAAGGTACAGACTATGTAATCAACTCTGATGGTACAGTTGATAAAAGAGATACTAGTTACACAAGAGTTGAAACAGCTGACGGCAAAAGAATTGCAAAAGTTGATACATACAACAAAGATACTCACAAATATGATACAAAATATTACAATGTAAAAGTTGCAAAAACAGGTAATCCAGATATTTCTCCAGCAACAAGTTATCAAGTAGTTCCAAATTTCGATGAAGAACTTAAAGACGTTAAATTGAAATAATTAAGTAAAATCCCTCAAAATATCCCTCTATATAATCCATAAAGAACACTCTATACTTAGGGTGTTCTTTTTTAAATCAACCAAATAATGCATGATGTATAACAACACATAATGTATAATAAAATTAGTTGATAATAATATAAAAATAATTAAAAAGATGAGTATGAAACGTGTTTTAATAACAATAGCATTATGTTTATTTATCGGCTCAAATCTATGTTATGCCGATGAAACCTCTATACTTGCAGATGGAATGCAAGCATACAAAAGTGGCGATTATGAACTTTGCATAACCAAAATGAAAGAAGTTGTAAAAGATGATCCAACTTCAGCATTAGGTTACTATTATCTAGGATTGGCATATTCAAAAACTGGTAAAAATATCCTAGCAGTAAGAAATTACGATAAGGTAATTACACTAGGTTCTGACAAAACATTGATTGATTTAGCACAAAAAGGAAAAGCCTGTGTCGGTGGCAAAAATATTACAGCAATAGAAACACAATTAGAAGACATTGAAGATGACATAAAAGATAATGCAAACAACGATAATACAGAGAAATTATCACCAGCAGAACTAAAAGCAAAATATGAAGACAAAATAACAAAACCATCAAACAATAACGCTACATCACAAGTAGTAAAAGCATCAGATTATGCAAAACAAAATACTCAACCGACAAATGATGAAATTGTAAATGCTATAAGAGTATTACAAAAAGCAGGCTTATTGCAAAATGGAGCAACCGGACTTGCTGGAAGTTATAACCCACAAGTTGATGCAAAAGCACAACAAATGAATGCTTTAATGATGATGATGGGACAAAATGGAAATAACAATAATAGTATGATGAATATGCTTCCACTTATGAACAATGGCAACGGTAAAATCAATCCTCAAATGATTCAGATGATGATGATGAATCAAATGATGCCTAATTTTTCATCAGGAAATAACAACGGATACTAAAAATGGATTATAAGGAAGCCTTACAACACCTAAAAAATGGTAAGATAGAATCGTGTATTGATTATTTCAAGAATAACCATTATGAGCTTGAATATGGCTATTCTCTAATGCTTTCTAATAAACTAAATGATGCAAAAAAAATCTTTGCAAATATCCAATCAATTAGGGCAGATTGGGCTAACATCATTATTTCTATAATGCAAGGAACAATCAACAAAAGACCAACATATTTTCAAATCAGAAACTTTATTGAAATAGATATAAATCTTTTATTCAAAGCAAAACTTACAAAACATGTTGAATACATTCTCGGTGCAGCAGAAACATTTCAAGAAATAAACTCTGAAACATACAAGTTTTTAGGAAGAGTTCTTCTTAAAAATAATTGTCTAAATTCTGCAAAATATTTTTTAGATAAAGCCGTTGATTATTTTTATAATGATGTCGAACTACATTTTTTATTCGTAGAATATTACTTAGAATGTAATGACACAATTAATGCACAAAAAGCATTAAATAATTGTCTTAGAATTTCACCAGAATATTATCCTGCAATATTGATGAAAGAAAAATTCGAAAACTCTATCGAATTACAATAAATAATTTGACAGACAAGGTTGAATGACTTATCCTTAATAGTATGGAAAACAATTTTACAAAACGCTGGTATGATATAGAACCTACAATGAGTTTAGCAGTAAGTCTAATGCACAATTCTGACGAAAAACAACAATCTGAATGTGCAAAACTTATTATACAAAAAGCTCACGATTTCAATATCTACATAGAAAAAAACAAATTAGAAGATGCGTTTAATTACTTCTGTAAACGTTGGTATGATAAAGATAAAGAACTTGCTGATGCTTTTCAATATTTAAAAATTATGCCTTTTGAACTACAAAAAGAAGTATCATTAGAAATAATCGAAAAACTTGAGCAAGCATAATGTTATCAATACTATTTAATCCCGTAATAATTTCAATAATCTGCTTATTTGCTCTATGTCTATGCAGAATAAATGTGTTGCTTTCAATAATAGTATCAACAATTATTGCAGGGCTAATATCTGGTATGCATATCACAGATATTATGAATACATTTATTTCTGGAATGGGTGGAAATTCAGAAACTGCACTAAGTTATATCTTACTTGGAACATTTGCAGCAGCAATGAATCATACAGGATTAACAGATATTGTTTCTACAAAAATTATTGATTTTGTAAACAATAAAAAACGAATTTTATACACAGTACTTGTACTGATTGCAATATCATCACAAAACATTATACCAATTCATATTGCATTCATTCCTATTTTAATTCCACCATTATTACATACAATGAACGTAATGAAAGTAGATAGACGTGCAATATCTTGCTTATTGGCATTTGGTTTAAAAACACCTTACATTGTTCTTCCAGTAGGTTTTGGTCTTATATTCCAAAATCTTATTGCTGAAAATATGATTCAAAATGGAATGCTAATGCAAAAAGGTGATGTATGGAAATACACTTGGATATTGGGTGTTGGTATGCTTATTGCATTACTAATTGCAATTTTCATTTCATACAGAAAACCTCGTGAATACAAAGATATAAGCGTAACAAAAGAAAACTTTGAAAATCAAAAATTAAACTATAAACACTACATAACAATACTTGCAGCAGTAGTAACTTTTGGAGTTCAAATTCTAACTCATTCACTACCACTAGGTGCGTTGTGTGGACTTGGAATCATATTTTCACTTGGGGCAGTAAAACATAGCAAAATGGATAAACTTATGGATGAAGGTATCTACATGATGGGTTACGTTGCATTTATTATGCTTGTTGCATCAGGCTTTGCAACTGTTCTAAAATCGACAGGTGGAATAGAAACCTTTGTAAATACAACTGTCGCAATGTTACCACACAGTCAAATTATGACAACAATAATAATGCTACTCATTGGACTTGTTATAACAATGGGTATCGGAACATCTTTCGGTACAATTCCAATCTTGGCAGTAGTTTTTATACCAGTATTTATAAAAATGGGCTTTAATATTGGTCAATCTGTTGTAGTTTTAGCGGCAGCTGCTGCATTAGGCGATGCTGGTTCACCTGCTTCTGATACAACACTAGGTCCAACGGCTGGTTTAAATGTTGATGGACAACACAACCATATTTGGGATACATGTGTACCAACTTTCTTACACTATAACCTTGCATTAATTATTTTTGCAGTAGTCGGAGTAATTATTTTTAAATAATCTTCTACTTTAATTCTGCGATAATCTGTCGGACGGCATTTATTGGAATTGCAAAGCCAATACCAATATTAGAAGTGTTATTATCAGGGTTATAAATTGCTTGGTTTATCCCAATCACTTCACCAGAAGTATTTAATAATGGACCACCAGAAGAACCTGGATTTATAGCAGCATCTGTTTGAATTTTATTACGTTTATAATCTATTCTAGAAACAATACCTTGAGTTAATGTTCCATTAAAACCAAAAGGATTACCAATCGCCAAAACCTTTTGACCGACTTTAATATTTTTAGAATCACCAATAATAATTGTTTTTAATGGCTTATGTGTATTTATTTTTAATAACGCTAAATCATTATTCATGCCTGACAATCTAACCACTTCGGCTTTATAAGTTTCACCATTAGAAATAGTCACAGTAATATCATCACTATTTGCGACAACATGAGAACTTGTTAAGATTGTACCTTTGGAATCAATTATGCAACCAGTACCACTTGATGTACCTTGAGGTATTGCTGCATCAATCGCTACAATTGCAGGATTAATACGTTCATATACAGTAATGTTTGTCATTTCATCTCTATCAAAAGCAAATGCCGAACAAAATAGTTGAAAGAACAAAACCAAATACACAAAAATTTTTCGCATAATATACCTCACTTTGATGATATTTTTTTAGATTTTCTAGTTAATGTCTATCAATAACACGATTTTTTCGGGGTTAGTCTTGTCAATATTACAATTTTAATCTATAATACACAGGTGAGATTAACAAAAAAAGACAAAAAAGGAGATTCACATGTCAAGAATAGACTCATTTAAACAAGCATTAAGCGAAAAAAGAGCTGTAAAAATTATTGCAGGTATCGATAATTTTGATGCAGACAGAGTAAGAAACGTAGTTATTGCAGCTGAACAAGCAGGTGCTTCAGCAGTTGATATTTGTGCAGATAGAGAAATCATTTCTATGGTTAGAGAAATGACTAATATGCCTGTATTCGTATCATCTATCAAACCTTCAGATTTAGCAATGGCAGTATCTATGGGTGCTGATGCTATTGAATTGGGTAATTTTGATGCATTATATAAACACGGTATGTCAATGTCTGCTCACCAAGTATTGAACTTAGTAAAAGAAACATTAAATCTTATCAATAAAGAAGATGTTTTCTTCTCAGTAACAATTCCTGGTAGCATTGATATTTCTGAACAAATCTCATTAGCAAGAGAATTAGAATCAATGGGTATCGACTTAATCCAAACAGAAGGTCACTACTCAAATTCTAACGTTCCATCAGGCGTAAGAGGTTTAGTAGAAAGAGCAGAATTAACAATTTCTAACACAATTGAATTAACAAGAAACGTTGAAATCCCTGTAATGACTGCTACAGGTATCAACCCAACAACTGCTTCATTAGCATTTGCTTCTGGTGCTTCTGCTATCGGTTGTGGTTCTTGTGTAAACAAATTAGATTCAGAAATCTCTATGATTGCTGTTTCTAAATCACTTGTTGAGATTGCTTCTAGAAATGCTATGCATTCTCACCAACACGAACTTGTTTAATTCAATATAAAACAAGATAACAAAAATCGGAGTAAAGTTTATTACTCCGATTTTTTTATTATAAAAACTTGTATTAACCAATTCTACTCTTATAAAAAGCAATCAAATCTTCTCTTGCTTTAATAGACATTGCCAACTTATTAACAGACTCTCTCCAAGGCAAATATCCACAAGTATCAGGCAAAATCTTTAATGCCGTCAAAGGAAAATCCTTACATATATCAGGTCTATTTTCATAATCAGAACATAAATCATCAGCACCTAGTTTGCTACAATAATAAAAATACAAACGTTCATTTTCGTCCATCAACTCTTTTAATTTGTTATAATAATCTGGACAAATTGCTTCTGCCATTTCTTCAGAATCATAAGCAACATATATTGAAGAAAATTCTCTTGCGTATTTATCACCACGAATTGCTCTTTGTTTCAATTGCATTGGTGAATATTCACTCACAGCCAACTTGCAACAAGCACCACATTTTGCACAAGAATATTCATTCTTCTTTTCCATCATAGTCTTTTTAGAAACACGAAGTTTTGCTTTATATTCATTTGTCAAATATGACAATGCTTTAATTTGCCAAGTACCATAAGGACAATTTGGAGGAAAAACCTCAAATATATCAACCTTTTTTATATCACAAGGAATTGTACAAAAATTACAATTATAATTAGGCTTAAACTTATCTATTTCATGTCTAATAACTTTTGCAGCTTCCGTAAAAATTTCTTTGTACTCTGCTTGTAATCTTTCTGATTCTGAATTGTAATCAACCATACCCTAACAATATCATAAATTGTCCTATACGGCAATTATATTACACATAAATTCAGTACATGATAGACATCGAAAAGGAGAAATTATGACTGAAAAATTTGAAATGTACAAATGTAATACTTGTGGAAATTTAGTACAAGTTCTATTCAACGGAGTTGGCGAACTTGTGTGTTGTGGTGAAAAAATGGAACTCATAAAATCACATAATGAAGAAATTGATAACGGAATGAGTGAAAAACATTCTCCAACAATCACGACCATAGATGAAAACACAAAAGAAGTAAAAGTCGAAAATCATCCAATGACTGACGAACATTATATTATGTTTGTTGAATATTGGTCACAAGACAAAAACAAAATGCAAATGCAATTCTTCAAACCAGAAGAAAAAGCAATTATGGAAACTAATATCAAATGTAATAACCCAACAGCAATCTCATATTGCAATATTCACGGAATGTACACCAATGATAGAAAGGGGGAATAATGATTAGTGAAAAAATCAATAATGCACTTAACCAACAAATTAACAAGGAATTTTATTCAAGCTATTTATATCTATCAATATCTGCATATTTACGTGAAAGTGGTTTGTTGGGGTTTGCACACTGGACAAAAATGCAAGCCAAAGAAGAATTATTACACGGAGAAAAAATATTCGACTTTTTGATAGATAGAAAAGGAACTGTTCATCTTGATAAGATTGAAAAACCTGAACTCAATTTTGAAACACCATTAGAATTGTTTGAATTTATATATGAACACGAACAATCAATAACACAAGCAATCATGTGCGTAGCACAACAAGCAGAAGAAGAGTGCGATAGAACGACTTTGATGTTTATTGATTGGTATATAAACGAACAAGTTGAAGAAGAATATAATGTACTCAAAATAATCAAAAAATTAAAACAGTTTGGCACAGATGGCAGTTCTTTATACTTGATAGATAAAGAAGCCGGAGAACGTGAAGCCTAGAATAAATAAAGCCTATTATTGAACAATTTCAATAATGGGCTTTTTAAAACTTCAATATAAATGTATATTATATTGAAGTTTTTTAAATAGATTTAACCTGTTAAATTATTTTGCAACATTTCTTTGATTATATTATTTTAACTATTTTATTTCTTTTCAAGTTGCGAAGTCCAAAGAAAGAAAAGCCTACTGTGTTGTTTTCAACAACAAATACCTAACAAATTGTACATAAAAAATTCGACCTTAACGTAATGAACCATCATTGTTTTATTCTGCTTAATAC
>JBNMJS010000010.1:0-32618 GCA_050873965.1 Cyanobacteriota bacterium
AAGGAACTTCAATATGGGAATGTCGTCATCTCAAGCAAGATTGCTAAATTTGACAGCAAGAATGCACCAAATTGAATACAAAGCGGCTAAGCTAGAGGCAATGAAATTGCAAATGGCTAACGAATCTTCACGTGTGTATGAAACCTATCTTGAAGCAATTGATAAATCAAAAATTCAAATTAAAAGACTTAGTACAGATGGCACAATTGATTATATTGATGCTACATATAATACATTATTGAACGATGGATATAGACTTTCTTCTTCAGGTTCAATTGCTGTAACTCAAGCAGATATAGATTTCTTTAATACAGATGCTGACAAAAATGCTGTTGAATTTGCTTGTTTAAAATCAGGCTTTGCTGTTAAAAATGGTAACTTCTTAACTCTAGCAAATGATTCAACACAATATCTAGCATTTGATGC
The DNA here is from genome assembly GCA_050873965.1 of Cyanobacteriota bacterium. Taxonomy (GTDB): domain Bacteria; phylum Cyanobacteriota; class Vampirovibrionia; order Gastranaerophilales; family Gastranaerophilaceae; genus UBA2883. Next base: position 427 of record JBNMJS010000010.1, read on the forward strand.
AAACGGATTAAAAAGTCTTGCTGCTGCAGGTAAAAATATTGTTTTGATGGATGATATTCAAGTTTCTTCTTCTCTTGGAACTTTAAAATCTTCATTAAACGGTAATGGACATACTATTAAAGCAACTGGTTCTAGTGGTATATTCTCGACCATAAATGGTGGCTCAGTTAAGAACTTAAATATTGATGCAAATATCAATGGATATGGTAATGTTGGTGCTTTAGCAAATATTACTAATGGTAATGTAGATTTAGAAAATATTTCTGTTAGTGGAAAAATTCAATCAACAAGTAATACTGGTGGTTTGATTGGACAAACTAACTCAGGAACTATAACTATCGATAATATTTACACAGGTGTTGATATTAAGAGTTCTGGTAGTGCAGGTGGTGTTGTCGGTGTTAACAACAACGGTAAATTAGATGTTGATAATGTTACTGGTAATGTAACTATCAATTCTAAGGATCCATCAGGTGGTATATTGGGCAATACTTGGGGACCAGAAATAAATAATATTTCTAATTGTAATATAGGTGCAGATATAACAGTTACTAATGGTGTTGCTGGTGGTATCGTTGGTATGGCTTGGGATAGTATTTATGCTGACAATTGTTATGTAACTGGTAATATCTCTTCAAATTCAAATTCTTCTTATGCTTCAGCTGGTGGTATATATGGTGGCTGGGGTGCAAATACATCAAAAGGAAATGGACAAGCTGGAATATCAAATTGTTATACTGACGTTACATTGAATGCAACATCAGGTGTTCCAAATTATGCATCTACTGGTGATATTGGTGGATTAATTTGGGGTGGTAATTCTACCGCAGGAAGACATTATATCAATAATTGTGCATCTTCAAATGGAACATCTTTCTCTGATTTAGCTTATAATAACGTAAATATGACATTTACAGAGGCTGCTGATGCTAATAGTGTAAAACAAAATGTTCAAAAAGTTGGTAATACTCAAAAAACAACAACAGAATATAATCCTGAAACAGCACCAAACTATACTAATTACTTAGAAATTGGTCAAGCAATAGCATCTGGTAATTATTTCTTAGTTGATGGTAATGAAGATAATAATGAATGGTTAACAAATATGGTAAATAATGGTTCAATAATTCTTGAAAAACCTGACAAAGATGGCAACTATTATGATACAAGTGTTGCTACAGATACTAATTTGCAAGAAGTTAGTGATAAATCAGTTATTAGAAAAGCAGAAGCTCAATATGAAGCTGATATGAAAAAGATTGATAATAAAGATAGAAAATATGATACAGATTTAGCAGCGTTAGATACTGAAAGAAACGCTCTTAAAGAAGAAATGGAAACATTAAAAACAGTTGCTAAAGAAAATGTTGAAAGAACATTCAAATTATTTGGTTAGTTGAGTTTTTAAAAGTATTTTGTCTTTGCAGGACTTGCTTTAATAATTGGTATTATATTTATAATTTTATTATATTGTTTTCCTTTTCTTATTAAATTATTTGAATAGTTATAATGGATACTTCGGCTAAAACCTCAGTATGATGTCATTTTCGTCATTCTGAGCAGAGGGAGCAGAACCACGCTTCTGCGAACAGTCGAATAATCTAAAGCAATGAACGACGAAGCAGTCCAGAAAATATTATAATAAAATCACTTTATTTAATTTCACATTTATCTTTTAAAAATGCTAGTAATCTATTTACTTTTTTGTTCGTAAATAACGTTAGTAATCTTAAACTGGACAAACAACCAACACAGGTAGTTAAAACAGTTTTTGATTTAGAGTTCAATATATTTTTTCTTTTCTTTAGTAATATTTTAGAAATAGTTTTTAAAGTTTGAGGGTGTTCAAATCCTGCAAATCCACAGCATTCATCGTAACCATTCATTTGTTCATATTTTATATTTTCACAATTATTTAAAATTTGTTCTATATCAATATTTTCATGACAAGGTTTATGATAAGTTACGCATTCTTGTTTTTTAGCTTTGAATTGAACATTATTTTCAATAATTAATTCATAAATACTTTTGAAATTTATATTACTTAATTTGTTTTTTAAATCTTCATCATCAATGTATTTGATGTATTGTTTCCAAGCCCACTGACAACTGGCACAATCTGTTATGAAATAGTCAAAATCTTGTGGAAGTTTTTCAATATTTTCAATTGCTTGTTCTTTGAATCTGTCTAAATTACCTGTTGTTAAAAAAGGCATTCCACAACAATTGAAATCAATTGGTACTACTTCAATTCGCATAGAGTTAAGTAGCCTTATAACATAATTATCAATATTTGGGTGAAGTTTTGATATGCAACCACCAAAATAGATTGCTTTCTTTTCAAATTTTTCAGATTTTATTTTTTTACAAAATATTGATGAAACAAAATCTACTATTTTTAAGAATGTATTAAATACAGGTTTAGACTCTAAAAATGAATAAATTTTGCCGGATAATGACTTTTTAAAATATTGATATTTTGCTGATAACAAAATATCAACAACATCTATTTCACTCGGACAAAAATTCTTACATTTGTTGCATTTTAAGCATAAATCAAGATATTTGTTGATGTTTTTGTTTATTTTTAACTCATCTTTGATTACACCACCAAGCATAATAAATTGTCCTCTAGAAACAGAGCATTCATTGCCTGTTTCTTGATATATTGGACAAACAGCCTGACATAGTCCACATTTAGAACATCTGTGAATTTCTTCTTTGTAATCTTTTAAGTCTTTCATATTATTTACCGAGTTTTTTCTTTACCCAGCCTTCAAAGGTTTTTAATGGTGCTCTTGTTATAGCAAGTGACCATTCTTCTATGTTTTTAGTAATGATACTTAAAGCACCAACATTTGCACCTTCTTTTATTTCAACTGGTGCTACAAGTACTGAGTTTGAACCGATTTTTACATTATTACCTATTATTGTTTTGCTTTTAACTTTGTTTAAAGGATTGTAGTTTGCAGTAATTGTTCCGGCACCGATGTTTACATTCTCGCCAATCTCACTATCACCAATGTATGTTAGGTGACAAGCATTGGTGTGGCTCTTTATGTGTGCTTTTTTTACTTCTACAAAGTTGCCTACTTTTACGTAATCATCAAGCGTTACATCACCTCTAAGATGAGCAAATGGACCAATTTTACAATTGTTTCCGATAATGTTTTTCCCCTCAATATAACAAGATGGATAAATTATCGTATCTTTACCAATTTCTGTTTGAGGATCAATCCAAGTTGTAGCAGGATCAACAATTGTTACGCCATCTTCCATTAGTTTTTTTACTGTTCTATCATTTAGAATCTTTGATGCTTGAGCAAGGTTTACTTTTGAATTTATACCAAAGATTTCTTCGTTTCTTTCAAGTATGTTTGCATTTACTTTTAAACCATTTTGATTGCCCCATTCAATGATGTCTGTTAAATAATATTCACCTTGAGCATTGTTTGTTTTAAGTTGAGAAAATGCATCTTTTACTTTTGCCCAATTTATGCAATAGATACCAGCATTGATTTCTTTGATTGCTTTTTGTTCTGATGTTGCATCTTTTTCTTCAACAATTGAGTTTAGGCTACCGTCATCATTTCTAACAATTCTTCCGTAGTTCGTAGGATTATCAAAAATTGCACTCATAACCGTAATATCTGAGTTCATTTCTCTATGAGCATTAATAAATGTTTTAAGTGTAGCAGATGTAATAAGAGGAGTGTCTCCACAAAGTATAATAACTTCTCCATCAAAATCTTTTAAATATGGGCAAACCATGCTTACAGCGTGACCAGTACCTAATTGAGGAGTTTGTAATACTGTTTTTGCATTAGAGTAGTTATTTTTTACATATTCTTCAACTCGTTCTGCTTGGTGTCCGACAATTACGTAGTTTTCGTCAGCCATTTCTGTATTGTTTACTGCATCAATTACATATCCCAATAATGTTTTATTAAAGATTTGGTGCAACACTTTTGGGGTATCAGATTTCATTCTTGTACCTTTACCTGCTGCTAATATTACTGATTTAACCATATTTATCACTCCCTCTTTTGTTTTTATTCTATCAAGAATAAAATTGTATTTCTACAATTGTGAATTATATGTAAATACAAAAATATTTATTATTTATTATCATGTAACAAAAGGTTGCGTTTTTATTGAAATCTTGCTCTGCTAATGCTAAATTAGCAATATATTATAGTTTTTTAGTTTTTATAAGGAGTGCAAATATGGGTTGTGATGCGAAAAAGTACAAAAAAACAATAAGAGAAGCTCTTAAAGTTTTAGGTAAAGATAATTTCGTATTGATTATGCACGGTGGAAGCTTTCCATCTCGTGACAATGAAGATACAGGTTTCGGAAGTATAAATTCTTCTGCTGGTAGAGATATTATTGATTATTCAGAAGGATTGTTTGATGCACTTCAACTTGGACCTGCAGGTAAAACAAAATCTTCAGATTCATCTCCTTATACTGGTACTATATTCTCTGGTAATCCATTATTTATTGATTTGAAACAACTAACAACAAAAGAATGGAATAAATTATTATCAGAAGAAACTTATAATAAAGTTGTTCAAAATAATCCTCAACAAAATAAAGGTAGAACAGCATATTCTTATATTACAAATGCTCAAAATGAAGCATTAAAAGAAGCTTGGACAAACTTTAAAAATCAAAAGAAATTTCATAAAGAATTTGAAAAATTCAAAAAAGAAAATGCTTTTTGGTTGAACAATGATGCTTTGTATGAAGCATTATCTATTGAAAATGGAAACGATTATTGGCCAATTTGGAAATCTGATTTAGATAAGAATTTGTTAAATTCTAAAACTGCTGAACAAAAAGCAGAAGCAGAAAAGAGAATATCTGAAATTTCTGAAAAATATGCTGATGAAATTGATTTTTACAAGTTCTGTCAGTTTGTATTAGAAGAACAATTGAATGCGACTAAGAAATATGCATTGAAAAAACATATTAAAATGATTGCTGATAGACAAGTTGCTTTCTCTGATAGAGATGCTTGGGCTTATCAATCATTGTTCTTAGAAGGTTGGTGTTTAGGTTGTCCTCCTGATTATTTCTCAAAAGATGGTCAAGCTTGGGGATTCCCTGTTATGGATCCTGAAAAAATGTTTAATGAAGATGGTTCATTAGGTGAAGGTGGTAAGCTAATGAAAAATCTTTATAAGAAAATGTTTAAAGAAAATCCTGGTGGTGTTAGAATCGACCACATTGTTGGTTTAATTGACCCTTGGGTTTACAAAAAAGGTTGCAAACCAATGGTAGAACAAGGTGCTGGTAGATTGTATTCTTCACCAGAACATCCATTCTTGTCAAAATTCGCAATCGCTAAATTGTCAGATTTAGACGAAACTCTTGAACCTGATAAGGAAAAAAGAGTTAAAACTCTTGATAAAGACCAAATTAAAAAATATGGTCAACTTATTGAAAAAGTTGTTATTGCAGCAGCAAAAGAATGTGGCTTAAACAAGAATGCTATTGTTTGTGAAGATTTAGGTACTTTAACAAACCCTGTTGATGCCGTAATGAAAGAATATAAATTACAAGGTATGAGATTAACTCAGTTTGTTAAACCTGAAAAACCTGAACACCCATACAGATGTTGTAATATTGAAGAAAATGTTTGGGCTATGGTTGGTACTCACGACAATGAACCAATTGCTATGTGGGCAAAATCTATGGTTAATACTCACGAAGGTTATTTGCATGTTAAAAACCTTGTTGAAGATTTGTATGCTGAATGTGAAAATAAAGATGATTTAATTGTTAAGTTAACAAATGATGCTGATGCATTGAGAAAAGTTAAATTGTCTGAAATGTTTGCTTCTAAAGCAAAAAATATTCAAATCTTCTTCACAGATTTCTTTAATGTAGAAGATGTTTACAATAGACCTGGTACATCTGGTGATGAAAACTGGTCATTAAGATTACCTAACAATTATGCAGAAATGCAAACAATTGATTTAGGTGAAATTTTGACAATGGCTATCAAGGCTAGAGGTTCTAAGTTTGCTGATAAACATAAAAAATTGATTGAAAAATTAAATGAAAAATAGATTATTAATACTATTAATAAGTTTTTTGATGGCGTTTTCTTCTTGCTTTGCAGAAGAAAACGCTCCATCTGTTATACCTACAGATGCAAAACTTGAATATAATCATGGAATTGATTGTTATAAATTAGGTCAATACGATGAAGCAGTTGCTCTATTTCGTACGGCAATTAGACTTTATCCTGATTATATTGATGCGTATTATAATTTAGGTTCATTACTTGAATATTTAAAACAGTATGACGAGGCCTTAGCAATATTTGAGCAGATTATTGTACGAAACCCAAAAGAATATGAGGCTTTGTATAAGGCTGCAAAATTAAGTGCTCAATTAGGTGATAGAACAAATGCTGCTAGATATATTTCAATGATATCTAAAGCCAGTCCGTTTTATACAAAGGCTTTAAATGTTGTTTCTCAATATCATATTACCCCAGCATCAGGTACTGTTATGGGTGGTAATCCTCCATCAAATGTTAGTCAGTCAGGTGGTTGTTATCCAAATATTACAAGTCCGACAGGGATTACATCTGATAAATATGGTAATTTATACGTTTCTAGTTTTACTGATAATGCTATTATTAAAATTCAACCTGATGGTAAAAAGATGCTTTTCTTTAAAAGTGCTATGTTAAAAGGTCCAATTTCTTTGGCTAGCGATTCTATTGGTAATATTTATGTTGCAAATTATAATGCTAATAATATATTAAAATTATCACATTCCGGAGCATGCACTGTTTTATCAACTAATGTTTCTAAGCCTTATGGCGTTCATGTAAATGGAAATATTTTATTCGTAGCATGTCAAGGCTCAAACTCTGTTTTAAGAATAAAATTAAAGTAAGAATGTTCTTGTATAGTATAGATTTGACCGTTTTCTAAATAATGTAATACTACTCCATACGTATGAGTTTTATACGTATCAATTTAAGATATTTTTATTTCTGCCGATTTAATATTTGACTTATAAGAAAAAATTATTAAATAAAAAATTGTAGAAGTTAAGAGTTATCAATAAATTGAATAGGAGAGTTTGTCATGGGAATGGCAGCATCACAGGCTAGATACTTAGCCCTTACAGCTAGAAAAACAAATTGTGAATACGAAGGTCAACAGATTAACCAGGCACGTACTGCATTGGCTAACCAATCTTCATATTACTTTAACCAAATGTTGGAAATGCAAGTTCCTGACTGTCCTGATAGTACAGATTATACAACTCTACAATATTCATATAGTGATGGTTATAATAATACAGTTCTTGATAAATGGTATCAATTATCAACTGCCGATACAGATTATAACTATGTTGTAGATACTTATTACTATGATAAAGTTTATACTGGTTCTAAAAAGAAAATGTCTAATCCAGAAGTAACTTTTAAAAATGAAGTAGTTGAATATCCAGAAGAAGTTTTGAAATTATTGAAAAACAAAGACGGTTCTTATAATTTGAATGATGAAGTTACGTATGCTCCATTGTCTAGTTATAATAATACTAAAGAAATGGAAAATGCTGTTAAAGATTTAGAAGCCGCAGGTTATTTAAATTTTCCTGGTGGTAAAATTGATTATGATAGTTTGTATGGTTATAAAGACCAAGCAAATGTATGGCATATTACAACAAAAGATAGTTTGGATTATGCTACATCAACGGAGGGTCTGAAAAATGGCTATGTTGATATTAGTAAATTAGGTCTTGATTTGAAAGATACTACAAATTGGACTGATGACGATTTTAATGCTGTAACAGCAGCGTTGGAAGAAGAAGGTCTTACAGGCATTACAAAAGATGATATTATTCAAGGCGTAGCTGATGGTGCATTTGAAACAGGTTATGCATCTTACACTACAACAACAGTTGGTGATGAAACATCTTATGCTTTTGCTTCTGCAACTAGAGCTGATGCTTATGATGCTGGTAAAGGCGGTTTGTTAGATTATTCTACTTCATATACCCCAACATACGTAGGTAACTGTAAATTAACAGAACTTACTGATACTTTATCTAAGACAGATGAAACTGCGTTATTGCAAATCTTAGCAGATAACCCTGATTCCACTATTGCAGATTACATTCAGAGGAAACCTGATGGTACTTATGAGTACTATGGTTCAGGTATTTACTCATTCGAGTATAACGGTCAATTACGTTATACAACTTATCAAGACTTAGTAAATAGTTTAACAACTTATGATGAGTATGGTAAGCCTATTGAAGGTCAAGATAAACTTGCATATTATGATGCAACTTATATCAATACAAAAATCAAAGATACAAACCATGCGTTATTAGAAACAGATGGTTCTGGTAGATTTACATCTATCAAACTTGATGATGATAGCACAGTTTATACTTTGAATGTTGAAAACGTTACTGATGAAGATGCTTACAATAATGCAATGAATCAATATTATCACGATGTTCATGAATATGAAAAGAAAATCGCTGATATTAACGCTAAAACAGAAATTATTCAACAAGAAGATAGAACTTTGGAATTGAGATTGAAACAGTTAGATACTGAACAAAACGCTTTACAAACCGAAATGGAAGCAGTAAAGAAAGTTATTTCAAAGAACGTCGAAACTACGTTCAAAACATTCAGTGGAGGCTAGTATTCTTAATAGACTTCGTAAGAAGTCTAAGGATATTATGGCTTTATTTAAAAAGTTCACAATTTATAATAAAATCCATTTATTGATACACGTACACACCTTTTACCTTGTTGTGCCAACTCATAGTGCACAATAAGGTTTTATTTTTATTTGAAGTTAAGTGTTTTAATTCTGTTAAATGGCCAGAATAAAAATACGGCACGTCCAACAATTCTTTCTTCTGGTAAGAAGCCCCAAAAACGGCTATCTTCTGAATTTCCTCTGTTATCACCCATCATAAAATATTTACCTTGAGGTACTACCATTGGTCCACAATACATTGTTTCGCTACAAGGAATTGAATCGTATTCACTTAATATGTATGGTTCATCTAATGGTTTATCATTGATTAGGACTTTGTTTTTCCCATCTGGATATTTTTTGATTTCGATTTTATCTCCAGGAAGTCCAATTACACGTTTTATAAATGCGATGTCATTACATGCTATACCTGTCCTTCTTTCAAGTATTCCTAATGGGGTTTTGTTTAATTTTACAAAAGGTGGATAGAATACTAAAATATCACCTCTAGATGGCTTTTTGTAGAATTGAGTTACTCTTTCTACTACTATTCTGTCACCTTCTACAAGAGTTGGTTTCATTGAACCTGATGGAATCCAACGGATTTCACAGATAAAATATCGAATAATAATTACCATAACAAGTACGAAAACAAATGTTTCAAACCATTCTTTTATATTTGGGTGTTTTTCTCCAAATTCGTTATATTTATCTCTGATATTTTTAAACATTCAACTACTCCAATCAGCGACGTTTTATATTCGCTCTCCCCTAAACAACTCAATGCTTGAATAGCATTACTTGTGTAATTATCCATTAAACCAACGGTTTTTTCAATACCATCTTTAGATATGTTTATTGAATTTGAAAATATTATAGGTAATGTATAAATTCCATTATTGATGTCTTTTGATAAATTCTTTATATCATTGTTTAATTGAAATAATATCCCAAAACTTTTTGCAAAATTGATAAGGTTATCATTTTTAATGTTGGATATATCTAAAAGTCCTTTTATTTCACTTTCAAACAATGTTGCAGTTTTAAGATATGTTTTTTGTAGATATTTTTCTAGTGTTGGAATTTGATTTTCGTGTTCTTTTTGTAAAAGTTCCCCATTACACATTTGTTGAATTGCTTTATTAACAATCGAAATAAGTTGTAATGATTCTGTTTTTAAGAGATATTCAACAGCATTTGTTAATGTAATATTGCCTAAAAGAATTGCTGTTTTATTTCCTAATAGTTCATTTTTACTCAATTCTTTTCGTCTGGTTTTATCATTATCAATGACATCATCATGTAGTAATGAGGCATTATGTATAAGTTCTATTGTTGTTAAAAAGTTCATATGATTGTCGTTGATTGATTGGTTTAATGCTTTTAATGCTAAAAGTCCTATTTGAGAACGTATTAGTTTTCCAATAGGCAGGTTAACTTTATTGTTTTTTAAGTTGGTTTTAATTTGTTGAATTTCTTTTGTTATTAGATTTTTATTCATTGTAGAAATCTTGTTTATTAAAGGTTATTTTGTGTAATTAAAACCATAAACGGTATTTTTGTACTTCACACCAATAAAAGAACCTTTATTTGAATATATGTACATTGTATCAGGTGTTTGTAAATACATTGCTCTTATAAGTTTACCGTTAATAGCATATTTTTTTGTATAGAATGGGTATTCAGGGAATCCACCATATCTGAAATCTACGAATTTCAATCTACCCATTGCATCATAATAAAAAGTTTTTTGTGGTGCTTTATCGTATTGTAGAGCGTACATGTAAACATATTTTGATTTACCCAAGAAAAATGGTTGCAAGTTTACATCTCTATAATGTGTGTATCCAGCACAAACTGCATCATAGTGTATTTTGTAATCAGCATCTTTTAAGTATTTTGAAAGTTTACTTTTTAAAAGGTTTTTAGGAAAGTTTGTTACATATCCTTTTGGAAACATGGTGTTGAATATATTCGTAACTCTTTCTTTTCTTTCTACATTTGTTAAAAATAACCAGTCAAAATCAGTACCCACATAGTCAAAAACTTCAGCAAATGCAGGTTTTACCATTGTTAATGTCAATCCGATAATTATAAATAAATTTAAAAATATTTTTTTCATAGTGAAATTATATCATACAAATGCGTTTGTTGTATAATTTAATTATGTCATATTTAGAAAATAAATTCGATGTAATAGTTGTAGGTGGTGGTCACGCTGGTTGTGAGGCTGCAATATCTGCTGCACGCTTGGGTGCAAAAGTTTTGTTATGTTCTCTAAATTTGGATAATATAGCATTGATGCCTTGTAATCCTGCAGTTGGTGGACCTGCAAAATCAACATTAGTTAGAGAAATTGATGCACTAGGTGGTGTTATGGGTGAAGTAGCAGATGCTACTTATGTTCAAATGAAGATATTAAATTCTTCTAAAGGACCAGCCGTTCGTGCTTTGCGTGCTCAATCTGACAAAAAAGAATATATGCGTTTTATGCGAAATATTATTGAAAGTACAGATAATATTTATTTAAAACAATGTTGTATTACAGATTTGATTGTGAAAAATGGCGAAATAGTTGGTGCTGTTGATGAATATGGCAATGAATATAAAACAAGAACAGTTATTCTAACAACTGGTACATCTCTAGATGGTAGAATATTTATAGGTTTGAAATCATATAGAGCCGGAAGATTGGGCGAAATGCCTGCTATCGGTTTATCTGATTCTTTAAGAAGTTTAGGTTTTAATGTTAAAAAATTAAAAACTGGTACTCCTTGCAGAATTGATAAAAGAACGGTTGATTACTCTAAAATGACTATTCAACCAGGTGATGAAAAATTACATTTCTATTCGTTTAAACCTAATAGACCTGTGAGAAAACAAGTGCCTTGTTATTTAACAAGAACAACAGAAGAAACTCATAAAATTATTAAGGCTAATTTAGATAAATCACCTATGTATCAAGGTTTGATTCATGGTGTAGGACCTAGATATTGTCCATCTATTGAGGATAAAATTATTAGATTTGCATCTAATCCATCTCATCATATTTTTATTGAACCAGAGGGCTTGGGTACTTATGAATTATATATTCAAGGTTTTTCAACAAGTTTGCCATCTGATGTTCAAACAAAAATGGTACGTTCTTTACCAGGATTAGAAAATGCTCATATTATTAAACCTGCTTATGCTGTAGAGTATGATTATATTCCAGCAATTCAAACAGAACATTCATTGATGACAAAATTGGTTAAAGGTTTGTTCTGTGCTGGACAAATCAATGGTACTAGTGGATATGAAGAAGCAGCCGCACAAGGTTTGTTAGCTGGTATAAATGCATTTAATTACCTAAATTCATCTGATATGCTAGAATTGCCAAGAAGTTCTTCTTATTTAGGTACATTGGTAGATGATTTAGTTACAAAAGATATTGAAGAACCTTATAGAATGCTTACATCTCGTTCTGAATATAGACTATTACTTCGTCAAGATAACGCAGATGCTAGATTAACTGAAATCGGTCATAAAGTTGGTTTAGTAGATGATATTCAGTATGCTAGATTTATTCAAAAACAAGATAGCATTAAGAATGAAATAAATAGATTGGCAAATGTTAAAATATCTGCTACTGGTGAAGTGAATGAAATTCTTGCAAAATATGAAGAACATATTGATAGAGGTATAAGAGTTTCTGAATTGTTAAAACGTCCAAATATTACTTATGATGTAATTAAAGAATTGGATTATGAAACAAAGGTATTAGATTTAACTGAAGATATTACAGATGAAGTTGAAGTATTGATTAAGTATGATGGCTATTTGAAACGTCAAGCACAACAGGTTGAACAAGCTTCTAAACTAGAAAAATATAGAATACCTGATAATATTGATTATTCAACAATTACTCATATCTCAACTGAAACAAAAGAAAAATTAGCAAAGATAAGACCAAAAACTTTGGCTCAGGCTTCTAGAATTGGTGGTGTGAAGCCTGCTGATATATCTGTTTTGATGGTTATGTTATCTAAATAATTTAGGTAAGTGTGAACTTTTGTAAATACTAGACAGTTTTAGGGTTGTAGAACTCTTGAAACATGGTTTAAAATAATAGTATAGAAATTACATTTACCGAGTTTTAGACTGCGAACTTATTAAAATTTACCCGTACTGTATCATAGTTTATTAAATAAACACATTAGGAATATTATATCGCTACATATTAAAACTTGATAAATACGCTTATAGGATTTATCGGGGACGAATATTTTGAAAAATTTTATTATTGCATTATTAATGGTGTTATTCTGCACAACTCCAGTTTTAGCTGCTCAATTTGACAACTATACAAAAGATGTAGAAATTAAATCTGCTTTAACATTATTACATAATAATGGTGCAGATGAAGTGTTTGACAATTTAGATGAAAATTCTGTTAAAATTTCTTTTTATGATTTATCAATGTTAGCAGGCTCTTTTGCAAATCATTTTGCAATCAATACTGTTGATTCATTTGGTAACAGATACATCTTTATTAATATTAAATTTAAAAATGCTTCTCCTGAAGAACTTGCTTGTTTAATTGCACATGAAAGTTTCCACAAACTTAGCGTTGCAACACTTGAAGAAGAAACATTAGCTACTCAGAAAGAAGCATTTTATTGGTCAAAATTAAAAGATTCTCATAAAACATATAGTTCTTCTGAATTACTTTCTAGATTAAATAATTTAGCAGGTTTAAGAAAAGCATCTACTATTGAAAATGATTTGATTTTAAACAAAATTTCTAATAGTTCTTTCTATCGTCAACAATTAGCAATCGCTAAATAGTAATATTATTCTCTCTATGCTATGATGTAATGGTTATAGTTTTTTTAGAGAGAACAATGTCTAATTTCGATTTTATAGAAAAAATAGATAGTGATTTATTTCGTATAATATCTGATGCTGAAAAATTGTATCGTGATGAATATTTTGAGCAAAGTATTGTTCAAACAAGACGTTTCGCAGAAAATGTTTGTAGAAATTTATTGGGTGAACGATTAGTACCCGATTCTACTTTTGATGAATGTTTAGCAACTTTACAAGATTTATATACAAAAAATATTAGACAAAGAGAGTTGATTAATGACTTGTATTTTTTAAAGGCACAAGGTAATGCATCTGCTCATGGGAAGAAAGTTAAACAAGATGGTAATATTGCTCTTGATTGTATAAAGAGGGCTTTTGAAGTAGCAATAAATTATGCAATAGCAAATGGAGCACCTAAAAAAACAGAAAAACTTGAATTTTCGGAAGAAGTTCTTGTTATGGGAGATAAAAAGAAAAAATCTTCTTTGAAAGAAAAATACGTTGCTAAGAAAAAACAAGCTAAAAAAAATAACCAAATGTATAAGAAGAAGAAAGAACAGGCAAAACAATATGTTTATCCTAGCTTAGTAGAAAATAGAAAATCTGCATTAAAAGTAAACTTTATAGGAACACTGGTTCTTATAATATCATTGATGGCATATGTTTATATTACATTTTTTATGAATTAAGGGCTTTTTTCGCTTGTTTCCATAATTTGTCATATTCTTCAAAAGAATATTCTTCTAATGGTTTTGTAGCAAGTTCTTCCATTTTTCTGAAACGTTTCATAAATTTTCTATTTGCTCGTTGTAATGCTTGTTCAGCATCAATTTTATACCAACGTGATAAGTTTACTGTTGCAAAGAAAATATCACCCATCTCATCTTCCATAGCATCTTTATCGTTGTTATCAACGGCTTCTTTAAATTCATCATATTCTGATTTTATGCAATCAAGCAATGTTTCTACTTTGTCCCATTCAAAACCAGTTTTTACTGCTCTTTTGCTAATTTTCTGGCATGCCATTAGTGCTGGGAATGTTTTTGGAATTCCATCCATATTTGATTTTCTATCTTTTTTCTCTTCTTGTTTTAATTTTTCCCAATTTTCTGTTACTTCTTGTGGCGTGTCAGCATGTGCAGAACCAAAAACATGTGGATGTCTATGTATTAGTTTGTCTTTTAGTTCTTTTGCAATATCTTCTATATCGAACTCACCATATTCTTTTCCAATTTGAGCATGTAATACAACTTGTAATAATACATCCCCTAATTCTTCTCTTAGGTGTTCAGAGTTATGCTCTTTTATTGCTTCAACTGCTTCATAAGCTTCTTCTAACATATTGGGTATTAGAGTTTCATGAGTTTGAGCCCTATCCCAAACACATCCGTTTTCACTTCTTAAAATTTCAATTACTTTTATTAATTCTTCTAAATTTTTATATTTCATTTTTTATCTTCCTATTTTTTATTAATTTTATTTCAGAAGAAATTTTAGGTCAAATTTAATAAATTTTAATAATAAATTGAAAAATTATTTAATTTTTTGTAAATTTTTGTAAAGAAGAATCGATAAAATAGCAAATAAAATCAGCTAGAAACGTTTTTATATATGTGTGAAAGTTATACTTTTGGAGTGTGTAAGATGTTAGGAATTCAAAATCAACCACAAATTGGTCAAAACAATAGTCTTAGTTTTCAATCAAGGCATAATGATAGGGCTTATGTAAACTACGATGATGATGAAGATTTTGATTCTTTTGATAAGAAAGAAGAAGTAAAGAATGATAGAGATTCTGCTAAACGTCAAGCTGCAGATGATAAAGCAGAATGGGATAATTTGGCAGATGAATTAGAAAATTCTGATAGTAAAGTATCAAAGAAATTAGGTAAGGGTGCAAGAGTAATGGCATCAGCTGTTGGCTTGGCTGGTACATTTGTTGTTGCAAAATGGTCTTCAAAATTAACAATTGAAACATTGAAGTCTTTCGCAAAATCTAAAACTATGGCATCTACATTAGAAACTTTCAAGAGCGTAAAAGCACCTTTAGAAAATGGTTTAAAATCTGTTAAACAATTTGCAACAGAAGCAATGAAGAAACCTGCTGTTCAAGAACAAGTTGCAAAACTTAAAAATTCAAGAGTAGGTCAAGCCGTTGATGGTTTCTTGAAAAATGAAAAAGTGAAAAAGGTTACTGAACCATTAAGAAATACAATTAGTCAATTAAAAGACGTAAAGATTAATGGTAATAAAATCCAAAGTGCAGCAGAAAATACAATGGCTGTTACAACAACTGGTTCAGTTTTAGTAGATAATTTAACAGGTAGAAATAATGATAAATCTGCTATTGAATTAGCAACAGGTTCATCAGGGGAGGTTTAGAATGTTAAGTGTTCAATTAAGTTCTCCAAGTTTTCAAGGTGATGCAAATAGAGTAAGACCTGAACATAAAAATGTTAAAGATAAATCTACTGAAATGCAAATCGGTGGTGGAGCAGGTTTAGCAACATTCGGAACTCTTAGAAATTCTTCTAGAATTGGTAATAGTGTTGTTAGAGAAATTAAAAGATCTAGTAATATAAAAGTTGAAAAACAAGCACAATTGTTAGAATTAGTTGGTAAGTTTAAACCATTAGCAAGATTTGCAAACAATCCTGTTGTTAAAAAGGTTGCAGGTGGATTAGCTGGTTTATCTGCTGTTACTGGTTTGGTTGGTTCTGCTGCTAAGATTGCAGATACAACAACATTCTTAACTGCTCAAAATCCTGAATTATAATAAAGTTTGAATAATAAAAAAGGTCTGCTATATAGCAGACCTTTTTATTGTGTTTTATTTTATTTTGTTTGAATAAACAAACTGATTAAATCATTTAATGCACTATATTGTTTTTGATAATTTTGAGATTGTTTTTCTAATGCACTAATTTTTCTTTTATATTCTTGTATCATCATTTGACATTCTTTTGAAGATTCTTTTAAGTTATTTTGAACTTCTTGTGCTTCTGTCAGAACACTTTTCATTGAAATTCCAAGAGCTTCCATTGTTTGTTTGATGATTTGAGCACCTGTGTGTCTTGTTACTCCACTTGGTAATTGAGAAATCAATTTCTTTAATATTACGATATTACCAGGCATTGGTGCTGCTTCTGGAGATTTTTCTCCTCTATTCATAAAATCATTGAATGATTCTTCAACTTCTGCAGTTTCTTCGATTTCATCATCTTTAAATAAATCACCAATATCTGAAACTTCTGCAAGTTCATCATCTGAGTCATCAAAAGAAGAAGACATTAGACCTTGATTTGTTATTTCATCAATAGAAGAAACATCTATACCTAAATTATCTGGTTCCTTTGCAGGTTGTTTTTCAACGATACCAGAAGATTCAATCTCAGATTGCTTTTTCAATGCTTCTACTATCTTTTTACCTACGCCTTCATTAAGATTAGTCAATGTTAATACCTCTTATCTACATTTTATCTGTGTTTATTATAATAAAAACAACAAATTTTATCAAGAAAGTTAACTTATGTGAATATTGTAATGGAATTGTTAACTTTTCTTGTAAATAAATGTGTTCAGTTTGATTTCAAAAAATGTTAGTAATACAATAGTGTTAATGTATGTGTACCGGGTTGGAATTAAAAAACTTACCGGTCAAAAATATAAATTAAGGAGAAGGTTATGAAATCAAGAAAATTTTTATTCACTTCCGAATCAGTTACGGAAGGACACCCAGACAAAGTTTGCGATCAAATTTCTGACGCAATTTTAGATGAATTTTTGACAAAGGATACTCACGCTAGAGTTGCAGCTGAAACAACTGTTACTACTGGTATGGTTTTGGTATCTGGTGAAATAACTGCAGATTGTTATGTAGATATTCCTCAAGTTGTTAGAAATACTATTAAAAATATTGGCTATGTTGGTGAAACTAGTGGTGGCTTTGATTGTGATACTTGTGCAGTATTAACAAGTATTGATGAACAATCAACAGATATCGCTGGTGGTGTTAACAAAGCATTAGAAACACGTTCTGAAAATGCTGATACAGCAGTTAAAGAAACTGAAGAATTAGGTGCTGGTGACCAAGGTATTATGTTTGGTTTTGCTTGTAACGAAACACCTGAATTAATGCCATTACCAATTAGTTTGGCTCATAAATTATCTTATAGATTATCTCAAGTTAGAAAAGAAGGTAAGTTAAACTATTTAAGACCAGACGGAAAATCTCAAGTTACAGTTGAATATATTGATGGTGCTCCTGCAAGAATACATACTGTATTATTATCAACTCAACATAATCCTGAGATTGATGGTATTTCTGATAATTCAAAAGTTCAAGAAATTATCAATCGTGATTTGAAAAAATATGTAATTGATTACGTATTTGAAACTGAAGCAATAAAACCTGATAGTGAAACAAAAATCTTAATCAATCCATCAGGACGTTTCGTAATTGGTGGACCACAAGGTGATGCTGGTTTAACAGGTCGTAAGATTATTGTTGATACTTATGGTGGTTATTCTAGACACGGTGGTGGTGCATTTAGTGGAAAGGATCCAACGAAGGTTGACCGTTCTGCTGCTTATGCTGCTAGATATGTTGCAAAAAATATTGTTGCAGCAGGTCTTGCAGATAAATGTGAAATTGAATTAGCATACGCTATTGGTGTTGCAGAACCAATTTCTGTATTTGTTGATACTTTTGGAACAGGTAAAATCTCTGATGATGAAATTAGTGACTTAGTAAAAGAAAATTTTGAACTTAGTCCAATGGCAATTATCAAACATTTTGATTTGAGAAATTTACCAGCTAAAAATAATGGTAAGTTCTATCAAAAATTAGCGTCTTATGGACATATGGGTAGAACAGATATTGTTGTTCCTTGGGAATTGACAGATAAAGCTGATGTTTTAAAAAAAAGTCTTAAATCATTAGCTTGTTGCTAATAAATAAGATATATACTAAAACGGTGGTAGATTAAGTTCTACCACCGTTTTTATTATTTATTTTGTGATTGTCGATATGCTAATCTTATAGAGTTTTCAACGTCCATTGCTTCTTTTTCTAGTGGACAATTGTTGTAAGCATTTATATCTGCTCCATTATACATTGATTGTGCTTTTACATCATTAATTGCTTTTTGACCTTCTGGTGAATTAAGAGGATGTTTAGGTTGTTTTAAAACGTCAGTAAATACAGTATTTAATTCTTTGTAACTTTGAGCAGCACCTTTTTGTATCATATATGTAGAAAATTCTTTGCTTTTACCATTTTGAGCAGCTGTTTTATAAGCATTTTGTATTTGAGGGTTTCTTGTCATCATAGCTTTGAAATCAGATACTGCAATTGCAACGGCATAATTTTCAACAGGCAAACCTTCCGTTTTAAGTATATTTGTTGTTTGTTTTAAATGTGTTAATTCATGAGCAATATATCCAATTTGCTTTTCTTTTGGTGCTTTATTAAAGTAGTCTTCGTATAAAACAACTTTGTTTTCATACCATCTGTAATCACTAACAATAGGTCTTCCTTCTGATTGTTCCCAACTTAATGATTTTGGTGCAACATCATCTAAACCAAAGTGTTTTACTAATCCTTTGTAGGCAGTTTCTGCAAAATCTTTGCCATCTTTACCTTTTAGATCTTGAAAAAGAACGGCTAAATTATCGTCAATTTTAGCATTATTTTGAGTTTGAACTAAATCTTTTCCATAATAAACTTGAGATTTGTTTTGTTCAATTTGTGTATTTTCAACATTATGTTGAATTTCTTTTTCTCTCGATTTCGCTTGAACATTACATATCTGATTAGTTGTATTTATATTTGATATAGTATTACTCATTTTAGTACCTATTATTTGTTTTCAAGACTGGTTAAGAAGTCTTTATTGGCATTCAATGTATCTTGTGATGCTCTTATTGAGTAAACAGGTTTATTGCTGAATACTTTTTGTGCAGCATTTTGAATATCTTCTTTTGTAATAGTATCAACAAGTTCATACTGTTTGTTTACATCATCTATACCATTTGTAGATATTAAACCATCTGCCATAGTTTGAACTTTTTCATCTTGATTATCAGTTGATTCTAATAAATATCTTTTGAAATTAAGCTTTGCAGTTTCTAACTCTTTATCTGTAAATTCACCATTCATCATTTTATTGATTTGGGTTTGGAATCCAGTTATTGATTTTTTTACGTTATCATAACTTTTCATATCTGGACTATCTGTAGTTGTTAGAATTCTACATGCCAGAGTTGATGATGTTAATGGTGCGATATTAAGAGATGAGTGAACACTATAAGCAAGTTTTTCTTTTTCTCTTAGGTTATTAAATAAACCAGTTTCATCACCACCAGAAAGAATACTGTTCATAATTTCATAAGAAACAAGTTCTTTTGGAGTATGATTATGTTCAAACTTGTATGCTTGTACAACGTCTGCTTGAGCAGTATTTGCTGCTTCTGTCACAACAACACTTTTATCTAAAGGTTTGAAATCGTTGAAAACCTTTGGTTGATTTGGCTTGAATGTTGGCATATTTTCAAGAGTGTTGTCAAAGACGGTTTTTGCTTGTGGGTATTTGCTTGTTGGTAAACTTGCAGCAATACTAAAACTACCATTATCTTTGATATATTGGAATAATCCTTTAACATCTTCGAGTGTTACATTATCAACATTATTTAAAATATCTGTATTAGAGTAACCTCTTGAAGAATCAGGGAATAAAGTGCTTCTTATATTATCAAAAGCACTTGGTTGTGCTGTTTCAAAAGTGTTTTTAACATCACGTTTTGCTTTTTCAAAATTATTTTCATTTAAATCAATGTTAATAACTCCATTGTCTAGTAAATTTAGAGTTTTTGATAAATTTTTTGCGGGAAATTCTGCTTCAAAATATACACCTTTACCAGTTGCACCCGTTCCAACAGATATGTTATTTTTGTCTGCTATATCAAGTAATCCACCATGATTTTTTCTCATCATAGAAGATAAAACTTCTGCTACACCAGGCTTCAATTTCGCAGGTGCATCTGTTACTATTTGCATTTGAATATTGCCAATATCATTTTTTGATTCAGTTAATGCAACTTCGCAATTATTTTTTAATGTGTATTTTTCAATAGTTTCAGTTTTTAAAGGCTTTTTATTTATCTTAGTATCACTATTATTTGATACTTGTTGAGAACCTGTAAAATTGATTGCTTGAGCCTTTTGGTGGTTTTCTTTTATTGAATTTATATCGGCTTTATCTGGGTGAATAATCGCAATAGATGCTTTATTTACATCATAATATTTGTGAACTGCATTTTCTAAATTTTGTGGAGTTAGACTATCTATTACGTTTATTGCATCTGTACAACCTTTAATACCTTCAGTAAATGAAGTTTGACCTAACATATAGTTTAAATTATCTGTATCTTCAAAAGTAGTTTCATACTTCATTTTTAGACCAGTTTTTAAAGTCTCCATTTCTTCATCATTAGGTGCTTTGAAGTTTGTTAATTTACTGAAAATTGCTTTTAGTGCTATTTCAGAATTATTTTCTGTTGTATCATAACCAATTCTTAAAAGTTTTCCATCAGATGGTACTGTGCTAATTTTTTCTTTGCCTGCATATACATCAGCATTGTATTCATCTAAGGATTGGTTAATTTTAGAGTTAAGTCTATTAAATAAATATTCGTTAACAAGTTCTATTGCAATATTATCTCTTGTATTATTATTTTCTGGGCCATTAAAACAAATAACGCCTGTTGTTGCTACGGCTTTATTTGAAATAATATCTTTTCTGATAGTTTTGTCAATAGGTTTTAATGATTCAAAACGTCTATCTGTTTTTGGAGGGTTTTCACCTCTGAAATTTTTTGCAATTATTTCTATTGCTTCATCTGGATTAACATCACCTGTTACAACAGTTGTCATATTTGCTGGGTAATAGTTGTTTTTGTAGTAGTCCATAACTTTTTTGCTATCTACATTCATAATGTTATCAACTGTACCAGCAACAATATCATCAGATGTTGTTTGAATGTTATATAAGTTTTTTATTGCAACATTTGCTGCGATGTTATCAGGCATGTCGCTATACATATTTATTTCTGATGTAACAGGTCCATGTTCTTTATCTACCATGTTGTCTGACATTTCAAGATTATTCATCATTGAAGATTGCATTTTTACAATAGTTTCAAAATCATTTTTGTTGAATTGTGGAATAGAAATTGTATAATTTGTTTCAGCAAAATTTGTTGAAGCGTTTGTTCTTCCACCCATATCGCCAACTTTTCTGAAAACATCACCTATTCCTAGTTTGTCATATCCGTCTGAGCCTTTTGTTCCGTTGAAAGCCATGTGTTCACAAAAATGACTAATACCTCTTTCATCATCTTTTTCGTTCATTGAACCTGTATTTACATAGGTATTTAAAGTTGTCATTGCACTTTCTTTTGGTGCTATCATGACTTTTTGTCCATTATTTAATTTGTAGCAATGGATTTCTTGACCATTAGAAAGTTTTTCAACGCCAGTTTTTATGTAGCCAACAGGTACTTTAACATTAAAATCCGGAGTTACTTGTTGTAATTCTTGCTGTTGTGTAACTGTTTTGTTTTCTTTATTATTAGATTCTGTTTTGTTGTTAGTAGCATTATTTACTTGAGTTGTTTCAATATTGCCCCTGAATCCGTGTAAATATGAATTATTATAATTATACATGTATTTTCACTTCGCTTGCTTATATATTATATATAAAACGAGTCTAGCACTTTTTTTGCGTGTTTGATACGAAATGTTACAATAAAAACACTTTTGTAAAGTTATAATTATAAAATATTACGATTATGGCAATCTGTTCCACCAGTTTTTATCAAATTGTATTTATCAGCAATTTCTTTAACAGTTTCTTCTGTGTGGAATTTGAAAATCTTTCTATGTCTTTGATATGGGTAATATACCTCAATTCCATCTAGTCCAACGTCAATAAGTTTTTTTACAAATTTATCAAGGTTTAATGCCCAACAACATGCCGGATGTGCTAAAACTGCAATTCCACCTGCTTTATGAATATCGTCAATCAGTTGAGGTACATTTCTTCTAGCAAAGATTCTAACAATGTCCATTTCTGTTCCACTTTTTTTCTTTGCCATGTATTTGTTCAAAATAGGATTATCAACGTCAATGCCGTATGCTAATAGGTGTAAGAATACATATCCATACCAGCAGTCAAATTCAACTCCTGTTAATAATATTTCGTCATGAAATTGTTTGTGACCTTCTACTGTATTGTGGTCGCATATTGCAATTTTTCTGTAACCAAATTCTCTAGCTTGTTTTATTATGTCATCAAATTCGGCTTTTCCGTCTGAAAATTTTGAATGTATGTGTAAATTTACAAAATCAAAATACTCATCTTCTCTAAAACTTTGTATTAATTCTTTTATCTCGCTCATATTTTCCATTATTTTTTATTTACAATTAGATATTATAGTAATAAAATTATACAATAAAGATGATGAATTATGGCAAAAAAAAGTAATACAATATTTGAAATATTTTTACAGGGTGTAGGGTTATATTTTACCAACATAGACAGATTTGTTTGGTATATGTTATTCCCTGTTTTTGGACAGTTGTTGGGCTTAGTTTTAACAACTATAATTTTGTATTCTTATAATGAATACCACACTTTATTATTAGCAAATATTCCAATTCTAAAAACTCCTATGTACATGAATATTGCATTGGGAGTGGTTTTGTTGCCTGTTTTTGTAATATGGGCTAAATCATTTTGGGATTATATAGTTGCTTATTCTGCAGTAAATTCAATGACTGATAATATGCTTAAATCAGAACGAGTGTATGATTTTCCTGCACATACATTGATGATTACTCGTAGATGGATTGCATATTTAGGCTTATGGGGATTGTATGGTGGATTATTGTTATTGACTGCTATTCCTATATTTTTAGTATTTGGTTGGATATTGTTAATATATTACGCTTTTATATTCCAAATATTTATATTTGAACCAGAATTATCACCATTTGATTGCTTTAAGAAAAGTTCATCTTATGTTGTTGGTAATTTTAAACAGACATTTTTAATGATTATTTTAGTTGGTGGTTTGACTTATGTCATTTTGCCACAAATTATGCTAACATTTTTGACTACTGTTAAAGCTGTTGATTATTTAAAAGATGTATTAGTTAAATATATATCTGTTCCATCTTTAGATGCAATAAATATGGTATTATCAGCAATGGGTGTTGCTCAAATTACACCATCACAAGTTGCATTATTTATTATTCAAGCTTTGATTATTATCGTGACTATACAACTATTATTGCCTTTAAGGGGTATATGTATGTGTTTATGGTACAAGAATTTCTATAACGATGCTGGTGCAATGAAAAAGATAGATGATAGAATTCTTGCAAGGGCTGGTGCAGATAAGAAAAAAAGAAGAAAAAAATAATGTTTGTTTGTAAAAATTGTAAATCTATTGATAAATTTGAATTAATGTTTTCACCTGAATATAAAGGTAGCAAAAAGTTTACGCATAAATATAATAGTAAAAATGAAATAGAAATTACTGTTGATGGTTATACTTTTGTTCCTGATTTGATGTTTATGAATCAATTTGCAGTATGTAAATATTGCGGTCAAATATATATGTGGGAATATGAAAACGGATATTTAAACAAAAAGAGTAATAATTAAGGAGTTTTTATGAGAAAAAATAACAGAGCAAATGATGAATTAAGACCATTTAAATTTACAAAAGATTTCACAAAACATGCACTAGGTTCTGTTTTAGTGGAATTTGGTGATACAAAAGTTATAACAACGGCTTCTGTTGACCATAAGAAACCAAAATGGATGGAACAAGATGATAATAGAGGTTGGGTAACTGCTGAATATTCGTTGTTACCATCTGCAACTAATACTAGATGTCAACGTGAAAGAAATAAGGTTTCTGGTAGAACTCATGAAATTCAAAGATTGATTGGTCGTAGTTTAAGAGCGTGTGTTGATTTAGAAAAAATGCCAGATTTAACAATAACAATTGATGCTGATGTTATTCAAGCTGATGGCGGAACAAGAACTGCGAGTATTTGTGGTGGCTTTGTCGCATTACGTGAAGCTGTTAAAAAACTTATGGCTAGTGGTGAATTAAAAGAAAATCCAATTGTTGAACCTATTGCTGCAATTTCTATTGGTATGCATGGTGATGAAATTCTATTAGATTTAGATTACGAAGAAGATTCTCATGCCAGAGTCGATTCTAATGTTGTATTAACAAAGAGTGGCAAAATCGTTGATTTTCAAACTACGGCAGAGGGTGAACCTTATGAAAAAGAACAAATGCTAAGATTGTTTGATGTTGCTCATGAAGGTATCAAAAAAATTATTGCAAGTTATGACAATATTTAATCTCTATTCTATTCGTGATAATCTAATAGAAAATGATTAAGGAGTTTTTATGAAGAAAAGTATGTCAATTTTACTATTGACGTTAATGTTTATGTTTATATCTGTTTCATCTTGTTTTGCAAAGAATATAAAATTTGCACAGGTTACGGATGTCTATTTTAAGAAACAATCAGTTGCATTGAATAAAATAGTTAAAGATATAAATAAATCTTCAGATATAGATTTTGTCGTGTTTACTGGAAATAACATAGGACAAGCAAATTCTAAGAATTTAGAAGGATTTTTGTCTGTTGTGAAAAAGTTGAATAAACCTTATTATCTTGTTTTGGGAAATAAAGATGTTTCTAAACTCAATAATTTGGATAAAAAGACATATATTTCAATGGTTAGAAAGGTAAACCGTAATCAAGGAAAGACTCCTAATTATGTATTTAAACGTAATGATATTGTTTATATTGTTGTTGATGGTACAAAGGAAATTATTCCAGGTGTGAATGGAGTTTATTCTAATGAAACTATTAGTTGGGTAGATACTCAATTAACAAAATATGCTTATAATAAGGTCGTTATTCTTCAACATTTCCCATTGGCAAATAAGCCATCAAATGACTTATATTATACTTACAATATATTACCTTATCTGCAGATGTTGAGTAAACATAACAATGTAATAGCAGTTGTTACTGGACATTATGATAAAAATGATGAAGTTATGTATAATGGAGTTTATCATATTACTTCACCACAATCATCAGGTGGTGTTTATAAGATAATTGAAATTGATGTCGATAATGGATATGAAATTTTTACGATGTTAAAGGATGTGAT
The DNA here is from genome assembly GCA_050873965.1 of Cyanobacteriota bacterium. Taxonomy (GTDB): domain Bacteria; phylum Cyanobacteriota; class Vampirovibrionia; order Gastranaerophilales; family Gastranaerophilaceae; genus UBA2883. The sequence goes on from JBNMJS010000010.1 coordinate 26,300, forward strand.
GAAATAATGACTATTTCAACAGTTATTTTTGATTTAGATGGAACATTATTATATACATTAGAAGATTTAACTGATAGTACAAACTACGCATTAGAACAGTTTGGCTATCCTAAAAGAACTCTTGATGAAGTTCGTAGATTTGTTGGTAATGGTGTTGCATTATTAATTGAACGTGCTATTCCAGATGGTAAAAATAATCCTAATTGTGAAAAATGTTTAGAAATTTTTAAAAAACATTATTCTGAAAATATGTATAACAAAACAAAACCTTATGATGGTGTGATGTCTATGCTTAAAAGTTTGAAAGAACAAAATTATAAGGTTGCAGTCGTTTCTAATAAATTTGATAGTGCTGTAAAAGAGTTGTGTAAAAAATATTTTGGTGAATTTGTTGATGTTGCAATTGGACAAAGAGAACATATTGCTAAAAAACCTGCACCTGATTCTGTTATAGAAGCAATGAATGAATTGAATGTTGATAAAGAAGAATGTATATATGTTGGTGATTCTGAAGTTGATATTCAAACTGCACAAAATGCAGATTTAGCTTGTATTAGCGTTGTATGGGGGTATAAAAATATAGATTTTCTTTATGAAAATGGTGCAACAACTTTAATTTATTCTCCTGAAGAATTATTAGAAATTGTTTAAAATGAAAGGTGATGTATGAAGAAATTATTTGTTGTATTTTTTATGTTTATTTTTACGATGACAACAGCACTTGTTTCAAATGCTCAAGAACAACAAACAGAAACAAATGTAATTGAAATGTCTAAAAATGATGTTCAAGAAACTGTGAATACTTCAAAATATGATGATGCTATAAAGAAAGAAAATATCAGAAAAGAAAGTGATTATAATTTTAAAAATATTGAGATGAATAGATTTAATATTCAATTGATTCAACCAAATTTTTATATGAATAGACAGTAATGTATTGTAAATTTTTGGTAAATAATTTTACACCTTCTATTTCTAGTGTTTAATAGATATAGGAGGTTTTTATGTCAGAAGATATAAACAAAAAAGTTATAAACATGTTCAATCGTCACAATAGTGATTTACCTCAGGATACAGAAGAAAAGATTAAATTTTTTGCTGGATTTAATTACGTTAAGTTAAAACGTGATGCAAATGGTAAGAAATTTATTGAGTCAAACTTGACTGCGTATGCTGAAAAATGTCATTATATTGTTACTATTTTAAGAAATGTTGATAATGAAACTTGTTTATACAATTACGATATAAAAAGTTCTGAATTACCTGCTTTTATGAGGGCATTGGATAACAAAACTCTTACAGGTAAATTGATTGAAATAGAAAAATATATACCGGAAGATTTAGCATAATGAATTGTTTTTTTAATGAGCAGAGAGATGCTTTATATAATTGTACAAAACCTTACCAATATGTAGGTGGAGAATTTTTATCTTATAACAAAGATTTTGATAGTGCCGATGTAAAAATGTTATTGGCTTTTCCTGATAAATATGAAATTGGAATTAGTAATTTAGGTGTTCGTGTTTTGTATGAACAAGTTAATAAAACTGATAACTTTATGGCTGATAGAGTTTATGCACCTGAACCAGATTTTAATCCTACACCTTTGTATGCATTAGAATCAAAAAGAAAAGCCAAAGATTTTGATGTTATTGGTTTTTCTTTACAATGGGAATTGGCATATCCAACTGTTTTAAAAATGATGGATATGGCTGAAATTCCATACAAAAATTCTGATAGAGGTGATGAACACCCTATTATAATTGCTGGTGGACCTTGTACTTATAATCCATTACCTATGTCTGATTTTATAGATTGTTTTTTGATAGGTGATGGTGAAGATTCTATATTAGAAGTTTGTCAATGTATTAAAGATACAAAAGGTTTGCCAAGAAAAGAGAGAATAAAAGCATTAACAAAAATTGAAGGTGTGTGGGCTAAGGGGTATAACAAAACCGTTAATAAAAGAATTTCTCAGTTAACAGTTGAGTCGGCTCCAAAACGTTATCCAATACCATTTTCGAGTTCTGTTCAAGATAGAGCCGTTGTAGAAATACGTCGTGGTTGTGGTCGTATGTGTCGTTTTTGTCAACCTGGACATGTTACTTTACCTATTAGAGAACGTACTGGCGAAGAAATTGTTGGATTAGTTAAAGACTTAGTTAAAACTACTGGTTATGATGAATATTCGCTATTATCATTATCTTCAAATGATTATTCAAATATCAATGAAGTAATTAAAGAATTATCGGTTGATTTTAATAAACGTAAAATTTCTGTATCATTACCAAGTCAAAGAATTGATGGTTTTAATTTAGAGTTGGCAAATTTGGTACAAAGTGTTCGTAAATCTACTATGACATTAGCACCAGAAGCAGGTTCTCAAAGATTGAGAAATGTCATTAAAAAGAATATCTCAGAAGAACAAATTTTGAATGCTGCTTTGACCTTGTACGAAAATGGCTGGTCACGTATTAAATTTTATTTTATCTCTGGTTTGCCAACAGAAACATTAGAAGATATGGACGAGATGGCAAGTTTGTTGAGTAAAATTAAGTATAAAGCAAAATTGTTGAAGAAAGAAAAGAATTTAAAACATAGTTTTGATATTACTTGTACATTGTCAATTTTTGTACCAAAACCATTTACACCATTCCAATGGTGTGGACAAACTGATTTAGATGAAGTTACAGAACATATCAAATATTTGAAATCTAAAACAGATAGAATTAAAGGTGTAAAGATTAATTATCACGAAAAATATGTATCTCAAATTGAAGCCGTGATGACTCGTGGTGATGAGTCATTGTGTAAATATGTAGAATCACTATATAAAAAGGGTTGTTATTTAGATGCTTGGGGTGAATATTTTGATAAAAATGTTTGGAAAGAAACAGCAGAAGAATGTGGATTTTCTTTGGAAGAACGTGCAAAGCATAGTTTCTCTTTAGATGAAGAATTACCTTGGGATTTTATCAATATTGGTGTAAGTAAAGATTGGTTTAAGTCTGAATATAGAGAAGCTTTTAATCAATCAAAAGAATTTAATCATCAACCTACTTGTGAAAATAAATGTGTGAATTGTGGGGTTTGTCCATCTTTTAAGGTTAGAAAAATATTGGCAAAACCTTACAAAGCATCTGATGCTGCTCAAAAAATTGATGTATCGCATCACGTTGATCCATCAATTTGTACATCAGAATCTAATAGAGTATTACATAAATATAGGATTAAAATTACTAAAACTGGTATTTTGAAGTATTTTTCTCATTTGGATTGGCAAAATACATTTTTTAAAGCAATATCAAGAACAAACTTGAATGTCGCATTTTCTATGGGATATAATCCATCAATGAAAATTTCTATGGGTGTTGCATTGCCGTTATTTATAGAGAGTGAATGCGAATTTGTTGATGTGGATTTATTAGAAGATACACCAGTTGATGTTATCAAAGATGAGTTGCAAAAAGTTTTGCATAAAAATGCTCAAATAGTATCTGTTCAAAAATTAGACAAGAGTGCAACTTCAATTGATACAACGGTTTATTGGGCAGAATATAAGGTTACATTACCAAAATCTGAACTTTACAAATTTGAGGATATAAAGTATAATATGGACAAAGTTTGTTCTTCTGATGAGATTTTGCTCACAAAGACAAACAAAAAAGGTTTACAAAAAACAATAAACATTAAAAACTCAATTAAATCTTATCGATTTGAGAATGACTGTTTATTTATAGTATTGAGAACCGGTCAGAATAGCGAAATTCCAGCCGTGAGAATAGATGATTTTATGAAAATTATTGATAAAGACATCAAATTTGATATAGTAAGAACTCGCTTTTTTGACAAAGACATGAGAGTTTTATAGTTTAAATAAAGGGTTTATCACAATGAAAAACACAGAATCCGGTCAAAAAATTGTTATTGCTGAGCGTGACAATATTGCTGCAGTTATTGAAAATGGTAAAGTATCAGAATTTTTTATCAACAGAGGTGAAATCTTGCTTGGTGATGTTTACCTAGCACAAGTTGAAAATGTTTTGCCTAGTATTGATGCAGCATTTGTAAATGTTGGCTCTGATAAAATGGGCTTTCTACACGCACAAGACGTATTAAAGAAAGGTGCATTACAAGACAAGTTAGCACCAAAAGAAAAACTTGTTGTACAAGTTGTTAAAGAACCTACTGGACACAAAGGGCCACGTGTTACAACTGATATTAGTTTACCTGGACGTTTTCTTGTTCTTATGCCAAATGAAGCAGGTATTAACGTTAGCCGTAAAATATCAACTGTAAAAGAACGTGCAAGACTTAAATCTATTGTAAGTTTATTAAAACCAGTTGGTGTGGGTGTAATTATTAGAACAGAAGCTGAAAACCAATCTGAAGCAGATATTCAAGAAGATTTAGAAATTTTGTTAGAAAAATGGAACAATATTGTAACATCTGCTGAAACAGTTACTGCACCTGCTCTTTTATACCGTGACCAAGATTTGTTATATAGAGTTATAAGAGAAGCTTGTACAGAAGAAACACAAGAAATTATTGTTGATACAGCGTTTGCAATGAATAGATTACAAACATTATTGCAAACTTGGCACATGAATAGAGATATTAAAATAACTTTATTTAAAGGTTCTGAGCCATTATTAGTTGCTATGGATATTCATAAAGAAATCAAAGCTGCTTTACAAACAAAGGTTAATATGCCATCAGGTGGTTATTTGTTTATTCAAACAACAGAAGCTTTAACGGTTATTGATGTTAATAGTGGTAAGTTTGTAAGTTCTGCAACTCAAGATGAAACAATCTTGAAAACAAATATCGAAGCAGTTCATGAAATTGCTAGACAATTACGTTTGAGAAATATCGGTGGTATGATTATTGTTGACTTTATTGATATGACTTCTCGTGTTGATAAATTAGCAATGATGGAAGAATTGGAACTTGCTCTTGAACCTGATAAAGCAAAACCTCAAGTTGGTCAATTGTCAGATTTAGGTTTGGTAGAATTAACTAGACATAGACAAGATCAAGCATTAGCAGAAGTTTTTGCTAAGAAATGTCCACATTGTCAAGGTAATGGTTTTATTATGGAAGATATTAAATATGCTTCTCCAACTGCTGAAGGTGAATATAGAGCAAAGGCTGCTAAGATGAAATTACCTTTGAGTGGTTTTAAAAAGAATAATAACCAAAAATTTAATAATAAAAATCAAAAGTTTAATAACGAACAACAAAAAAATAACAATGAACAACCAGAAATGAAACAAGAAGTTGAAATTTCTGTACAGGTTGAAAATCCGTCAGCAGTTGTTCAAGAAGAAACAGAAAATTTAGAACAAAAGAAAAATACAAAAGGAAAACGTTCTAAATTTAATAAAAATAAAGTAAAAGAAATTATCAAAAATGAAGAAGTTGTTGAAACTGCAGAAGTAGTTTTACCTCAAAATGCTGAAATAGAACTCGATATTGAACCAAAGAAAAAAGTTGAAGTTGAGGCAGAAAAGGTTGAAGAAGTTGAAGTAGAAACAGTCGAAGAACCTACTGAAAAACCTAAGAAAACAAGACGTCCAAATAGAGGTCAAGGTAAAACAAAAACAAGAAAAACTTCTAAAACAACAAAGAAAGAAAATGATGAAGAATAAAATTAAACAATTTATTTTATCAATATTTGTAGTAGTAGCACTAACTTGTACAATCCCAGTACAAGTTAATGCTGAAGCTACTCAACCATTGCAAACTGATAGCGTGCAAACACCTATTCAATTTCAGACAAAACAGCCTATTGGTAAGAAGCAAATTGCTATGAAATTTATATTAGCAATGGTTGGTGTTGCAACATCATCTATTGTTATTTATGTTTTGTTATCTTTGTATAATAAATATTTTTATGGACATAGCAAAACAAATGTTGCTAATGAAGTTGATGAGGAGTTTAAAACACCTACAAATTTAAAAGATGCAGTTAATATTTTCTTGAAAAAGACAAAATAATTAATTATTATTATTTAGTACAAAATGGTTAGTTTCTGTTTGACAAAATTAGCCGAAATGGGAATTTCTCAAGAACAATCTCCATATAAAATTTGAATATGGAGATTGTGTTATGAATAGAATTCAAGAACGATATTTAGAATTTAATAATGTTAGTCGTGATGTCATAGATTGGTTTGAGGACACGGCAGAAGAAAATAATTGTAGAATTGAAAAAAAAGAGTGGAAAAGTAAGTATAATAGTTATGTTACTTATGATTATGAACCATTCTGTTCTGATGGATTTGAAATAAATGTACTTGTTAGTGCTGTTGATATG
>JBNMJS010000011.1:0-32378 GCA_050873965.1 Cyanobacteriota bacterium
TAATAATAGACTATTTTAATTAATTAAAATTTTACAATCATCATATACCATATACAAAAAGAAAATTGATTTAATAATTAAATATGTAAAATTACAGAAAAAGATGGAAGTTCATTGTATGGTGTGTGATACTAAATCTCATTTTTTATGTTAAAAAAAATGAGCCATACAGATAAATATTTTTTATATTTGTTAACATGTTTTAAAAATTTTTCAACAAGATATGTAACAAAGTAAAGTTAAAGAATATAACAAAATGATATTGATAAAATGTTAAGTTAAGCAAAGTGTAAGAGCACGAATACACCACTAACAATTAAGCCTGCACCTAATATCAAAGGTAAAGAAACTGATTCTTTAAACAAAATTACACCCAACACCATCGTTAAAACAATACTCAATTTATCAATTGGAGCAACTTTAGATAAATCACCACATTGAATTGCTTTAAAATAAAATAACCAAGATAAACCTGTTGCAATACCAGAAACAATCAAAAATATATAATTCTTACAAGTTATATTTTTTAACTGGTCGATAGAATTAGTAGCAAAAATTATTCCCCATACCAATAACAAAATAACAACAGTCCTAATTCCAGTTGCTAAATTAGAATCAATATCTTTTACGCCATATTTACAAAATACAGCAGTTAAAGATGCAAATATTGCAGACAAAATAGCATATAATTTCCACATAAAAATTCCTTTTAGTTAAAATTACTCTACCTTATCTATAATACCACCACCAACAACAATATCACCATCATAAAATACAACTGACTGACCAACAGCAATTGATTTTTGGTAATCATCAAAAACTACTTTTACGTCATCTCCAACAGGAGATATAGTAACATCTACAGGTTTTTGAGCAGAACGTATCTTTGCTTGAACTCTCATTGAATCAGTTAATTTTTCAATTTCAATCCAATTTAAGTCAACTGCATATAAAGTATTTTTGAAAGTTTTATCCTTAAAACCAACAACAACCTCATTTGTATCTTTTCTTAATTCTAATACATACAATGGTTCTGTTGAAGAAACACCAATACCTTTTCTCTGTCCAACAGTATAATTCCAAATACCGTTATGTTGTGCCAATACATTACCATCAACATCAACAATATTACCTGTTTTATCACCAATTCCTAGCAATTCATTATAATCACCTTCGTAGAAATCTTGACTATCAGGTTTATCAGAAACCTCTAAACCATTTTCTTTTGCGATTTTACGAATCTCATCTTTCGTATAATCACCCAAAGGAAGCAATATATTTTCTAATTGATTTTGTTTTAATCTATACAAAAAATATGATTGGTCTTTGTTAGTGGCAGCTGCTCTTTTTAACAAATAACGTCCATTCACTTCTTCCAACTTTGCATAATGACCTGTCGCAAATTTATCAAATTCAATACCATTTTGTTTAGCAAGATATGGTAAAACACCAAATTTAACCAATGCATTACATCTAATACAAGGGTTAGGAGTTCTACCTGAAATGTATTCATTTTTAAAATTATCAAGTACAATTTTTTCGTATTCATCTACACAATCAAATACATAGTAAGGAATACCAATCTTATCAGCGATTTTTCTTGCTTCTGCAATATCTTCCTTTTCATCTGGTCCATAACATGCACCATGAGAACAAGAACCACTTGGTATAGTTTTTATATCATCTCTATCTCTCCAAATAGACATTGTTGCACCAACAACATCATGTCCTTGTTGCTTTAATAACAAAGCTGCCACAGCTGAATCTACACCACCAGATAATCCTACTAAAACTTTCATATATTCCTCACTTATACGGTCAATCTATTTTTATTCGCCATACCTAAACATGGCTATATAATTAAACATTAAACATGTAAAATAATCAATAGACTATTGACAAACAAAAATATTCTTGCTTAAATGATAAAAAAGGGATAAATAATGAATATAATCATCACAAAAAATTATTATTGTTGTTGCTGTAAGTACCGTAAATAGGAACTTGCAACATTTGTACTGATTATAATAAAACATTTACATATAAATAAAGTTCCTATTCAAATTATCGTTTAGGAACTTTTTTTATGGAGAAAATTATGAAAATTCAACAACAACAAATTAACAATCAAAACTACAAAAAACAAAACTTCAAAGGTGTATTAGATGGAGCAATAACAACAACGCTTAGAACATTAGATACAAACCCTATGGCTAATGCAGTTGGTATAGATTTATTTGCGATGGTCGCACCAAGAACTTACGTAGATACAAAAGAAAGAAACAAGTATGCCGGAGCCGAAACATTTTTCAGAGAATTTACTGGAACATTAATAGTTTGCCTTTCTGCAAGTTATTTAGCTAAAGGTATCGCAAAAATAGCGAACAAATTTATTGAGCCTAAGAATAAAATCAATCCAAAATCTTGGTATTCAAAAGATAGTTTAGCATTCTTAAATACTGCAAGTGAAAAAACTTCAAATACTAATGAATACGTATCTAATGTTATTGAAAATCTTTCTGGCAGAGATAGTAAACATACAAACAAATTTAGTGAAATCAACTGGGCAAATACAGAATGGGTTGATGAGAAAAAATGGTCAAGAATAAATTGGGATAATAAAAAATATCAAAATATCCATAATAAATTAAAAGACAAAGACTCTATTATCAATATTACAAGCGAACTTATTGATAACAAAAATATTACAGAAAAAGACAAAAAGAATTTATTAAGTATAACAGAAAGTAGAATAACAAACGCTCTTAAAGCAAGTAATGTAACTTCTGAATACAAAGATAAAAAAGTATCTTCATCAATCGGAAACTTATTAAGAGATACGGTTGATTTCGGTCGAGATATATTAACAAACAAAAATGTTAATAAAAATTCGGCAATAAATAAAATATTAAAAGTTAATAAAATTAAAGCAATCGGAGCATTATCAATTGCCTCTACATTAGGTTTAACTAACCAATATATAAATAGAAAAATAACAGAAAAAAGAACTGGTAAAAAAGGTTTTGTAGGGGAAAAGAACTATAATTCTACTGATAAATCAAAAAATACCGGTAAAGATTCAAGCAAAAGTTTTATTGCAGAAAAACTACTTGCTAGTGCTGGAATGATAGCAATGGCAGCAGGAGTAATGAAAGTAAAATCTGCAAAAGATTTTGTAAAAAAATTAGAATTCACAGGACCTGTTACAAGTGGAAATGCTATCAAAACTGTATATGCTTCAACATTGGTTGGTAGATTTATGGCTTCTGACAACAAAGATGAATTAAGAGAAAGTGCTACAAGAGATTACTTAGGTTTCTTAAACTGGCTTGTACTTGGTGGCTTTGCGGCAAAAGGTACTGCGAATTTGCTAGATAGAAAAAGAGAAAATTTATTTAATGAAAGTAAAGCAGGTAAAGGTATCAAACATTGGTTGAATGATTTATCATTAAAAAGTCATAATGAAATTGCATCAAAAGGTGAAAAATTTGCAAAGAAAAAAATGTGGAAACTAAACGTTGCACATGTTGCAGGACTAGCATATTCAACTCTTGCTCTGGGATTTTTCTTACCTAAATTAAACATATTTATAACGAATATGAAAAATAAAAAGCAAAATAATGAAAAGGAAATAAAAACAGCCACTAAATTTGAAAACTTTAAAAACAATGTTTTATCAAATAATACAAAAAATTATTTAAATAACATTGCTTAAAAATTCATATAACAAATTAGCAATAAGTTCATGTTCAGCTGGTAAATAATGCAAACCATCAAGGTTGGATACCTTAACTTTATCATTCATATCAAAATAATAACAATTATTTTCATCTGCTACTTTTTTATATAACTCAGGCAAATATTTAGATAATTCTATTGATTGAGAATCAAATTGAAAAGAAAAATTACCTTTTAAAACATCATCATTCAATATTGGTGGAGCAACTAATATGATTTTTGCATCACTAGAATTTTGTATTTGTAAAATAAAATCCGTAAGTCCTCTTCTAAAATCCTCTAAAGATGGCTTATAAAACAATTGAGAATCATTTATTCCTATTGATAATACAAATACATCAACATTCATTGATAAATATTTTTTTATAGCCTTATAACCAGTTTGAGATTCACCGGCTGGATTATCAATAAAACAAGTTCTATTATTACAACCAGCATTGATAACTTCAAACTCTTTACCCAACAAACGAGATAATCTTGAAGTCCAACGAATATCCGAAGAATAACGTTTTCCACTATTTGGAATGTATCCATAAGTATTACTATCACCAAAACAAACAATTCTTTTCATTTTACAAATCTCCTTTTGTTAATATAACATAAATTTCGCTTTTAAAGTATAAAAAATTATGTTATTCTAAATATAATTGAAAATTATTCGGCATACCTAAAAAGGAGTATTTATAATGAATGATGAACTTACAGAAAGTTTAGAAAAATATTTACTAGCAATATATGAAATTGTGAATGTAAACAAAGCAGCGAGAGTAAAAGATGTATCAAACTACTTAAACATTGGTGGACCTGCAACTTCAGAAGCCGTAAAAACACTAGCTAAAAAGAAATTCATTAACTACGTTCCTTATGGAATAATTACACTTACTGAAAAAGGCAGAAAAAAAGCAAAAATCAAAATTGAACGTCATAAAACAATTTCAAACTTTTTAGAAAAAGTTCTACTTATTCCATCAGATGATATTGAAAAGACTTCAAAACAAATTGAATATTCTATGCCAACAGATGTGCTTGAAAAATTTGTAAAATTTTTAACGTTCATGGAAACTTGTTCATGCAAAGAACCAAAATGGGTTAAAAGTTATAAGCATTTTATTAACAATGGTGAATTACAAGATAAGTGCAAAAACTGCATAAATACTAACAAATCAGGCTCAATGGAATGCGAATGTAAATGTTGTTAAAAAAATACTTGCAATATTTTAAATTCTATTATATCATTATGATAATGATTATCATTTAAAGGTGAGTTATGGTTAGAACATCAAAACAAAAAGACGTTGTATTACAAGCATTAAAAGATAATGTTATTCATCCTACTGCTGATGAATTATACAAAATAATTAGTAGAACAAATTCTTCTATAGGTTCTGCAACAGTATATAGAAACTTAAATACATTAGCAGAAGAAGGAACTATAAAAAAAATTGATGGTTTAGAAACACCAGCACATTTCGATCACAATACACATAAACATTATCATTTTATCTGTGATAGATGTAAAAAGATTTATGATGTGAGTGAAAATGTAGCACCAAATGTTGATATTAACGCATCAAAAGAAACAGGATTTAAAATAATTGGACATGATATAACATTTCACGGTATCTGTTCAGAATGTATGAAAAAGGAGACTAAAAATGATTAATGAAAAAATGGAACAAGCATTTAATGATCAAATTAACAAAGAATTATATTCTGAGTATTTATACTTAGCAATGAAATCATATTTTGTAGAATTAAATCTTCAAGGTTTTGTAAACTGGTTTGATGTACAAGTTCAAGAAGAACACGCACATGCAATGGGTATGTATGATTATGTACATGAAAGAGGTGGCAAAGTCGTATTAGAAGCAATTGATAAACCTGAAGTTGAAGGTAAAACACCATTAGAAGTATTTGAACAAGTTCTTAAACATGAAGAATTTGTAACTTCAAGAATCAACGCTCTTATGGACGTAGCTGAAGACGTTAAAGACAGAGCAGCACTATCTTTCTTAGACTGGTATTTAAAAGAACAAGTTGAAGAAGAATCAAATGTTGGTGGAGTATTAGCAACATTAAAACTAATTGGTGATGATAAAAAAGCATTGCTTATGTTAGATAAAGAATTAGCAGCAAGAACATTTGTTGCTCCAGTTATCGGTTAAGAATTAATTATTGAAAGTGAGGGAAAATATTATGACTAAATTTGTATGTACAGTATGTGGTTGGTCAACAGAAGCAGATTCACAACCAGAAGTATGCCCAATTTGTGGTGCAAAAACATTTTCTAAAGTAGAAGGTGGCGAAAAAGTTTATGCTTGTGAACACAAAGTCGGTGATGGAGTTGTTGAAGATACTGAAATTATGGAAGGTTTAAGAGCAAACTTTAACGGTGAATGCTGTGAAGTTGGTATGTATCTTGCAATGGCTAGAGTTGCTGAAAGAGAAGGTTATCCAGAAATTGCAGAAGCGTATAAAAGATATGCTTTTGAAGAAGCAGAACACGCTGCTAAATTTGCAGAATTACTAGGTGAAGTTGTAACAAACTCTACTAAGAAAAACCTTGAATTAAGAGCAGAAGCAGAACAAGGTGCTTGCGACGGTAAATTACAAATCGCTGCTAAAGCTAAAAAACTTGGCTACGATGCAATCCACGATACAGTTCATGAAATGGCTAAAGACGAAGCTAGACACGGACGAGGTTTCGACGGTTTATTAAAGAGATATTTTTCATAATATTAAATAAATAATAAACAAGAAAAGAAGTTGGTTTTATATCAACTTCTTTTTTTTCTCTTAATTTTATAATATACTCAAACAAAAGAGAGGTTTTCATGAAAAATATCGCACTAATACTAGCATCAGGTACAGGTTCAAGATGTAAATTAGGTTTTCCAAAACAATTTGCTGAAATAAATAACAAAACAATCTTAGAATATACGATTGATGCATTTGAAAACCACGAATTGATTGATGAAATATATCTAGTAACATCAAAAGAGTTTGTTGAAAAAGTAAAAAATATTGTACAAAAATCTAACTACAAAAAAGTTCAAACAGTAATTGCAGGTGGAGAAACAAGAAAAGATAGTTCCTATAATGGAATATCTGCAATACCATATTCAGATGCAAATGTTCTTATACACGACGGTGTAAGACCTCTTATCAGCAAAGAAATCATAACAAATTGTATAAATACACTAAAAGAAAAAGATGCAGTATGTGTAACGATAGAATCCTCTGACACAATCTTTGTTACAAATAATGATGGAATAATAACTAGCATACCAAAACGACAAACACTAAAAAGAGCACAAACTCCACAATGTTTCAAATTAGAAATAATAAAAAAGGCACACGAACTAGCAAAAGTAGATAAAACTTGTCTAGTAACAGATGATTGTGGATTAATTATGAATTATAACCTTGCCGATATTTATACAATAGATGGTGATACAAACAACATAAAAGTAACCTACCCTGAAGATATAGAATTTGTACAAAAAGCACTTAATAATTAAGATTGTTTTCTAACAGGACTAATATGTGAAATAGGATTGGCAATATCAGCCGTTTTAGCACGTTTAGAACTAATATCGACATCAATAAATTTGCCAATTAATGTTGTTCCGGCAGTAATACCAGCACCAATAAGAGCAACTGTTGTTTTAAAACCCGTAACTATCTTTTTTGTTCGTTCACTTGGTTCTTTTGCAGGCATAATAACATTATTTTCATCTCTTTCTACAACACGTTTCATAATATCATTTAAAGATTTACCTGCTTCTTGATAACCTTCTATTAAATTACGTTTTCCTTTAAATGTTTTTAAAGCCTTAGTTTGAGAGTACATTAATCCTCCAGCAAGAGCGACACCAGAAGAAAAACCGATTACTTTTGCAATAGAAGAAGATTTATAAGAATTTCCTTTTTCTGTATATTTTTCTTTTCCAGAAAAACTTACAGTAGTACTTGATATTGGTTGAATACTCATGCTTTATATAAACTCCTACTTTATTCCTACGACGTTATATAATTATAATGCTCAAATAAAATATTTTTTGCTAGTTATAAAGTATTATATTATTTACTAATAAACCTTATTTAAGACAGATTCATGTGCTTTTAATTCGATAGTATCATCTAATGGTTCTAACTCTATATCATCATTATAACGTTTTTTTAATGCTAATTTAATCAAATAATCTGCAAAATGTGGATTTTTAGGTAAGAATGAACCATGCAAATATGTACCGAATGCATTTCTAGAACGAGCCCCTTCTGTTCTATCTTGACCATTATTACCATTCCCGACTACCACTTCAGCGATAGGCTTGGTTTCACCATTCAAATATGTTAATCCACTATGATTTTCAAAACCTACTAATGTATTTGGAGTTAAATAATCCATTTTTGCACTAACATTACCTATAAATCTAGTAGAACCAGCAACTGTATATGCATCAAGAATACCAATACCATCTAATCTTTTAGCATCATGTGGTTGATAATACTGTCCCATCAATTGATAACCACCACAAATACCTAAAAATACAGAATCGTTATTGTATTCATCAACAAAGAAAGATTTATTTTTCTGCATTTCTAAAGATACTTCTACCTGTTGTCTATCTTGACCACCACCAATAAAATAAATATCTGTACCTGATTCTAATTTATCATCAATATTAACTTGTTCTATTTCAAGGTCTATACCTCTCCATTCACAACGATTTTTTAATACTTTAACATTACCAACATCACCATATATATTTAAAAATAATGGATATAAATGAACCAATTTTAATTTTAAATCTGACATATTACGCCTTTACTTATTAATCTTTGAATCTTTTACGCTTTTATAGAATTCTGAAGTAATCAACTGTGAGTAATGTTTTTTATCATTAACAGAAACAATTAATCTTTGATTTTTAGAATCACTATCCACTACAGATACAATACCACTTACATTTGAATTAGGCAATTTAGAAACCTTTGCATTGAATTTTACATAAGGAACCCTTTGTCCATAAGCATTCATATAACCTTTATCAACAATTTCAATATTCTCAACAGATGCTGAATGATATTTGAATTTCTTTGACAAATCTTCCAATTTTGTTTTAACTCCATCACCTTGAATATCTTTTTCTGTTAATAAAGTTTTCTTTCCTGAATCAACAATAATCATTCTTTGACCAGAATTAGAATGTTGAGCAACAACTGTTTTATAACCCAAAACATTAACTGCCGTACCTATATTAAATTCAGAATCGACACCTGAAAAATCTCCAACTTCTTCTTCAATTTTTTCTTTATCTGTTGAAAACAAATTTGTCACAGATGCAATAATATCACTCATTGAATAATTTTTATACAAAGTAAATGCACCAACAAATGCTAATAATATAATACAAATATTAAAAATATTTTTAAAAAATCTAAACAATTATTTTACCTCAACTCATTCTTATTATACAATTATAGACATGGCAAGAACGGAAATCAATAATATTAATAGTTATGAAGTTAAACCAGAAGAAACTTCAAAGGGAATGCGTCAATTTTTAGAAATAAAGAAACAAAATCCTAATACACTTTTGTTATACAGAATGGGTGATTTTTACGAAACATTTTTTGAAGATGCTCATACACTATCAAAAGAATTAGAAATAACTTTAACTAGTAGAGATGCAGGTCAAATTGGACGTATTCCACTAGCAGGGATACCAGCAAAAGCACTTGATGGATATTTAAAGAAACTAATAGATAAAGGTATAAAAGTTGCTGTTTGCGAACAATTGGAAGATCCAAAAACTGTTAAATCAGGAGAAATTGTAAAAAGAGGTATTGTTAGAACTGTTACACCTGGAACAATTATTGAAAACAATTTTTTAGAACAATCTTCAAACAACTATATTTGTTCAATCTTTGAAGAAAAAGGCACTTTCGGTTTTGCTTATTCAGACGTTAGTACTGGTGAATTCAAAGTAACACAAGCATCTTTGAATATGATATTATCAGAACTTGCTAGAATTAAACCAGTTGAAATAATTGGACCAGCAATCCAACAAAAAGCACTACCATTTCAAATAGTTCCAGATGAAAAATTAGACTTACCAGAAGAAATTTCATCAATATATAAATGTTCAAAAGTTCCATCTAGAATATTTACAGAAAACTGTGCAGAATCAACACTTAAACATGTTTTAAATATACAAAGTTTAGATGTAATTGGATTTAAAAATTGTAAATTAGGTTACAGAGCAGCATCTGCTCTTATAGGCTATATTTGGGAAAATCTTAAAGATGCATTCCCTAAAATTGATAGAATAGAACATTATGAACTTTCTGAGTTTGTTTTAATGGATTCAAGCACAAGAAGAAACCTTGAATTAGTTGAGACATTAAGAGAAAAGAATAAATATGGTTCTCTATATTGGGCTATAGATAGAACTCATACAAATATGGGTACAAGATTGTTAAAATCTTGGGTTTGCCAACCGTTAAAAAATATTGATGCAATAAAACACAGACAAAATTCTGTTAAATTATTGTTAGAAAACAATGCATACAGACAACAAATAATTGAATTACTTGACGGCATATATGATATTCAAAGACTTTCAACTAGAATCAGTACAACATCTGTTATGCCAAAAGATTTTCTAAGCCTTAGAGATTCTTTAGTTTTACTTCCACAAATAGATGAAATATTAACTCAATGTGGAATAGATTTGTTCAAACCAATTTCAAATAAAATTCCAGAACTGATTGAATTTGCATCACTTATTGATAAAACTATTCAAGAAGATCCACCAAATGTAATCAAAGAAGGTGGAATAATAAAAGATAACGTTGATGAAACTCTTGATACACTAAGAGATACGATGAATAATGCCGAAGAATGGCTAACCAATTTTGAAGAAACAGAAAAAGAAAGAACTGGCATAAAAAATCTAAAAATAGGTTATAATAAAGTATTCGGTTATTACATTGAAGTTACAAATTCTTCATTAAATCTAGTACCATCAAATTACGCCAGAAAACAAACATTAGCAGGTGCTGAAAGATTTATCACAGAAGAATTAAAAAAACATGAAGATGAGGTACTATCAGCACAAAGCAAAGTTACAGAACTTGAATACAAGATTTATTGTAATTTTAGATCTTATTCAAAAGAATTTGTAGAATTGGTAAGAGAGGCGGCATTATTGATTGCAGAACTTGATGTACTAACATCTTTTGCAACAATAGCATTAGAATCCTCTTATGTAAAACCTGAATTAACAGAAGGTTCTGAATTTATTGTAAGAAACGGCAGACACCCTGTTTTAGAGAAAATCTTACCATTAGGAACGTATGTACCAAATGATTTAGATTTATCTAATTCAGAAGATGAAAATTCTACAAGATTTATGGTTTTAACAGGACCAAATATGGCTGGTAAATCAACATATATGCGACAAAATGCACTTATTGCAATACTTGCACAAATAGGTTCTTTTGTTCCTGCTGATTACGTAAAACTTGGAATTGCAGATAAAATTTTCACAAGGGTTGGTGCTAGTGACGATTTATCACTTGGTCAATCAACATTTATGGTTGAAATGATAGAAACTGCATATATTCTAAATAATGCGACAAGTAACAGTCTTATTTTAATTGATGAAATTGGACGTGGTACAAGTACTTATGATGGTGTTGCTATTGCGTGGGCTGTAGCTGAGCATATTGCAACAATAATCAATGCTAGATGTATATTTGCAACTCACTATCACGAACTTAATGTAATGAGTCAAACATATCCACAAATTAAGAATTATAGAATAACTATTTCAGAAACAAATGGTAAAATAGAATTCTTAAGAAAAATCGTTCCTGGAGGGGCTAGCAAGAGTTATGGAACACATGTTGCACAAATGGCAGGTTTACCAATAACTGTTGTAAAACGCTCTCAAGAACTTATGCTAAAACTACAAAAAGACTTTTCTAAAGACTTGTCAACAAGAAAGAAAACATTATCAGATAATACAGCACCTCAACTGTCATTATTTGAACAAAAATAACGAATTAAAAAAGCCCAATTCAATTGAATTGGGCTTTCAAATCTAAAGTTCAACCTTAGAACAAGCCATGCAAAATTCTATTGTTGATAGCCATTTGATTCATTTGGTTAGTCAACATCATAGATTTTTCATTTAATGAATATTGCTTGCCGTTTTGAAGTTTTTTGATAGTACTTTCAAAACCTGGATTTGTAACATTCTTAGCTTCTTCCGTTTTGTCTGCAGATTTTACATCTGATGTTTTAACATCTTCTACATACTTAACAGGTTCAGCTTTTGTGTCATTTAATTTTGACTCCAAATCCGTTTTCTTTGTCATTGCAGCAATATCACTAATCTGATTGTTCTTAACATCAGTATCAACTTTGTTAAGTTCAGCTTTGTAATTGTTTGCATCTGCTTGTTGTGTAACAGTAGGTGCTACATTGACCTGAGGTCTAATTGCCATGAAACTAGTCATATAATTTTCCTTCCTTTACACACATACACCTACGCTAAAACTCCTCAATAGAAAAATTTGCTATTGAGGAGTTAAATTTTTACAATCTTTAATATTGTTATAGCCTATTCTTCAGCTAATTTTTCTCTTACTAATCTTTCGATTTCAGCTAATAATTCTGGGTTAGCATCTAAAAATTCTTTAGATTTTTCTCTACCTTGACCTAATTTAGCATCATTATAACTAAACCAAGCACCTGCTTTATTAACAATACCTAAATTAACGGCTACATCTAAAATATTGCCTGTTTTAGAAATACCTTTACCGAATATAATATCAAATTCAGCAGTTCTAAATGGTGGAGCAACCTTATTCTTCAATACACGTACACGAACATGGTTACCAACATCTTCACCGTCACCTTTCAATGTTTCAGTACGTTTAATTTCCATTCTTACAGATGCATAATATTTCAAAGCATTACCACCTGTAGTTGTTTCAGGATTACCGTACATAACACCGATTTTTTGTCTTAATTGGTTAATAAAGATAACTGTAGTATTAGTCTTACCAATAACACCTGTTAATTTTCTCAAAGCTTTAGACATCAATCTAGCTTGAAGTCCCATTTGTTGGTCTTCCATAGTTCCTTCAATTTCAGCTTTTGGAACAAGTGCAGCAACTGAGTCAACAACAATAATATCAACAGCACCAGAACGAACCAATTCTTCTGTAATATCTAATGCTTGTTCACCTGTATCAGGTTGAGAAATCAATAATTCATCAATATTTACACCCAAATTCTTTGCATATTCTGGATCAAGTGCATGCTCAGCATCAACGAATGCAGCAATACCACCCTTTTTCTGACATTCTGCAACAATATGTTGTGCTAATGTAGTTTTACCAGAAGATTCTGGACCATAAATTTCTATAATACGTCCTCTAGGAATACCGCCAATTCCAAGAGCAACGTCTAATGATAAAGCACCTGTAGGGATAGCATCAACATTAACTGTTGTCTTATCACCCAATTTCATAATAGAGCCTTTACCAAAATCTTTTTCAATCTTTTCAATTGCTAAACTCAACGCTTTAGCACGTTCACTAGAAACGCCTGCGTTTTCTTCTGCTTTTTTTACTGCCATTATCTAAATCCTTATAATTACTTATTAAAATAAACTTTGTTGAACTTCATCTTTAACATACAAACCAAAAACAAATGGTTTATAAGAAGCATTCTCTTTCTTCAATGAATAATTTTCTTTATTCAATTCTTTAATTTGATTTTTTAGATTTTCATTTTCTGTTTTACAACGGATAAGTTCTACAACAACCTCATCCATACCCTCAAGTCTTTCATCTAAAATTTTTGAAACAGAATCTGTAATATTATCTTCCATTCTATGTAATGATTTTAAAAGACTATCAACTACCAATTGTGATGCATTATGAGAAATTGCAGGTGCTGCAGGGTTTAATGATTCTTTTGCTTGTTTTAAAGCACGAACATCATCTAGTGAAAAATATGTTTTGCCATCATCGGTTTTACGTGGAGAAACATCAGCTTTCTTGCAAAGCTTAACTATTTCCATATTGTCGCTATCCAAAATTTTTCTCACATCTTGTGGAGATAAAACGTTATCGTTCACTTCACTCACACCCACTAAAGTTTCCTCTCAATTTATCACAATTATAACTTAATAATTTATATTTTACCACATAATATTACGAACAGTAAAGTTGTTAAGTTATTTTTCAGAGATAAACCCATTTATAGCAGTATAAGCAGCAACATAAGGTGATGCTAAATAAATTTCACCTTTTGTATTTCCCATTCTACCTTGGAAATTTCTATTTTGTGTAGCTAAACAAACTTCACCATCACCCAAAGTACCGGCATGAACTCCAACACAAGGTCCACATCCTGGTGGCAATATTACAGCATTTGCATCCATAAAGATTTCTAATAACCCTTCTTTTAAGCAAGCCTTATATACATCAGGAGATGCTGGACAAATTAACATTCTAACATCTTTATTAACTTTCTTACCCTTTAAAATACTTGCAACAACTCTCATATCTTCCAAACGTCCATTTGTACAAGTACCAACATAAACTTGGTTTACTTTGATATGATTTAATTCTTTAACTGTTTTTGTATTATCAACAGTATGAGGGCAAGAAACCGTTCTCTCTACATCATTTGCATCAATTTCAATAACTCTTTCATAAATTGCATCTGCATCAGGAAGAATTTGTCTATATTTATCTTCTCTACCTCTAGATTTTAAATATGCTTTTGTAGTTTCATCTGCAACTATCAAACCACATTTTGCACCGGCTTCAACTGCCATATTAGAAAGAGTAAAACGTTCAGACATAGACATATTTTCAATTGTAGAGCCACAAAATTCTAATGCTCTATATGTTGCACCATCGGCACCAATTAAACCAATAATATGTAACATTAAATCTTTTGAAAAAACACCATCTTTCAATTTGCCATTAATAACAATTTTAAAAGTTCTAGGTACTCTTAACCAAGTTTTACCTAATGCCATTGCAACGGCTACATCAGTAGAACCCATACCTGTTGCAAATGCACCTAATGCACCAGATGTACATGTATGAGAATCAGCACCAACCAAAACTTCACCAGGATTAACAAAAGTTTCTACCAATCTTTGGTGGCAAACCCCTTCACCAATATCGGATAAAACTGCACCATATTCTTTAGAAAAATCTCTCAAAACCATATGTGTATTAGATAGTTCTTTTCTTGGACTTGGAGATGCGTGATCAATAAACAAAATTGTTCTTTCAGGGTTATTAAGTTTTTCTTTACCTAACTTTTTAAACTCTTGAACAGTCAAAGGTCCTGTACCATCTTGTACTGCACAAACATCAACTTTTGATATAATCAATTCATCTGCGTGAACTTCTTTTCCAGCATGTTCTGATAATATTTTTTCTACTAATGTTAATCCCATTCTTATCCTCTTTCTTAAATAATATGTTTTGGTAGTGTTAGCAAGTTTGCATCAACTCTTTCTTTCAATGCTCCTTGTGGTTCATAATAAGGTGATACAGTCATTACTTTCGCTGCAATTTCTGGATAGTAATAAATAAATTTTAATTCACTTTCTGTCAAAGGTTTTTGAGTATGAACGTTCGCATAACGAGCCAATTCCAAAATGTTACGTGCTTCGTGTTCATCTTTAAACTCAATTTCTAATTTGTCATAAACATTTCTAAAACCTTTAATACCACCATATTCACCTGTCGTAATCATTCTACCAGTTTCGATAATTTCAGGTTCACCACGTCCCAATTCTTCATAATCATATAACTCATAGTTACGTCTATCTTTTAACGCACCATCAGCATGAATACCAGATTCATGTGCGAACGCATTATCACCAACAGCCGGCTGATTTATAGGAATATCAACACCAAACGCATAAGCAGTATATTTAGCGAGTTTCCATGCTTTGCTCAAATCAATTTTTTCATCAATTTTATATTTATTCTTGAAACCTGCAGATTTTAATATTGCTAATAAACAAGATACTAAATCAGCATTTCCGGCACGTTCACCCATACCATTAATAGCAGTATTTATATAAGTATCAACACCAGCATCAATAGCACCTCTTGCACCCATAACAGAACAAGCAACAGCCATACCCAAATCATTATGATAATGAACTTCAATTGGCATATCAGTTGCTTTTGCTAACTCATAAATACGTTTATAAGCAGTTCCAGGATCTTCATAGCCTAAAGTATCACAATATCTAAATCTATCAGCACCACATTTTTTTACTTCACGTGCCAATTTAATTAAATAATCCAAATCACTACGAGATGCATCTTCAGCATTAACACCAACCGTTTTTGCACCTTTATCAACAGCACATTCAACTGCTTCACAAGTAAGATTAATAATATCTTCTTTTGTTTTCTTTCCTAAATATTTACCATGTATCATTTGGTCAGATGTAGATTGAGAAAGATTACAATGCTTTAACAATGGAACATTTTTGAATGATTGTTCTACAT
Organism: Cyanobacteriota bacterium; assembly: GCA_050873965.1. GTDB lineage: Bacteria > Cyanobacteriota > Vampirovibrionia > Gastranaerophilales > Gastranaerophilaceae > UBA2883. Next base: position 16,315 of record JBNMJS010000011.1, read on the forward strand.
CAGATGCTATTGCTCTCATCCAACCAGACAAACGAGTATTCGTAATTACATTTTTCTCTACAAGTTCTAAATTTGCATTCAAATAATTAAGTTCGTGTTTTGTTGTCGGGAAACCAAACTCTGACTGAGTAATCCCCATATCATCTAACATAAGATTTATAATTGTTTTTTGAAGTTTTGCCAAACCTAATCTTGAAGTTTGCACACCATCTCTATTGGTAACATCTACTATATAAATTGTCCCCATATAATGACCTCACTAACTTAATTCATTCTGCATACCAGTATAATATACCACTACTATGACAATTCATGATGATTTTTTACATATCATTAATATTTCAAAAAGAAGTTTTAAAAATAATTATTAAGAAATGTTACGTATAATTAAAAAAAAAAGGCAATTTTTTAATAAATATATACTTTATATATACATAAGATATTTATTAGGATAATTGATAATTAGGATATGGAGAATTTAATATGGTAGCAACTTTAGAAAACACTTTGCCTTATACAGTTGGCGATAAAGCAGGTTATAGAACAGATGTAGAAGGAAATCGTCTTACTAGTACAGATTTTAAAAATATAGCTATTAAAATTGGTGATAATTTTAAATTGAAGACACCAATACCATCAGGTCAAAATCTCCTTGATTGGGTAAAAGGATATAATGACGTTGCAACTACTGGTTCTATTCAAACTTGGTCTAATGAAACTATTGAAGGTGTAATTACTGGTGGTTTAATCGGTAATATTGCAAACCAAATTATTAAAAATAAACATGGTTTAGGTTAATCCTACAAAAAAAATTTCATATCAAATTATCAAACTTAGAGCCGAAAGGCTCTTTTTTTTTTACACAAATTCACCAAGAAATTTGTCTTTATTAATTTGAACTAATTTCACTTTATGCAATGTATTAAAATAATCTTCTTGATTTTCAATATCATCAATTAAAACATTCAAATAATTCTTAGTCATACCTTTTAACATGCCAGAATGTTTATCCGGATGTTTTTCAATTAACACTTCATGAACGGTATTCAAATTTTGACTTAAGAATAATTCATACTTTTCGGCTGAAATCTTCTTAATTATTTCGGCACGCTCATGTTTTACACTATCAGGTAAATGACCTTCCATTTTTTCAGCTTGTGTTCCTTTTCTAATAGAATAAGGGAACGTATGAATTTTTGATAATTTTGATTTTTTTAAATTTTCAACGGTTATTGCAAAATCTTCATCAGTTTCACCAACAAACCCTGCAATAATATCACTACCTAAAAATGGTTTATCAAAACGAGTAACAATATCTTCTATCTGTTCTAAATAATCTTCAACCTTATAAAATCTATTCATAGATTTCAAAGTCTTGTTACATGCTGATTGCAAAGATAAATGGAAATGTGGACAGAATTTATCAGACTGTTGAAGTAAATCTAACAAGTCATTTGTTATCTCTAATGGATTTAAAGAACCCAAGCGATAACGTTCTATTTTTGTTTTAGATTCAACCTCGCTCAATAAATCAATCAATGATTGATGTTTTTCTAATCCCCATTGACCGATATGAATTCCTGTAAATACAACTTCTTTAAAGCCTTTATCTGATGCTTTATTTATCTGTTCTATAATAAAATCTGTATCTGCACTTCTTGACTTTCCTCTTGCAAAAGGAATGACACAATATGCACAACGATTGTCACAACCATCTTGAATTTTTAGACTAAATCGAGTTTTTGAAACATCATCTAATGATTGATAATTAAACAAACCTAAAGTCATAATATCAGTAACTTCTGTTTTTATATCATTTAACAAAAATTTTGAAATATTAAACTTGTCATCATTACCAAAAACATAATCAACATAATCTAATTTTAAAAGATTATCTTTTTCTAATTGAGCAGTACAACCGGTAATAACAGTTTTTATATTAGGATTTGTATGTTTTGCATTTCTGAGCAAATATAAAGCCTCTGTATCACTCTTGTGAGTAACAGAACAAGAATTAAGGATAAAATACTCAGCCTCTGTCAACTTCTTAACCTGAACAAACCCATCTTTAATCAAATGTTCAATAATAAGAGAACCATCAAATTGATTTGATTTACACCCCATAGATTTTAAGATAAAAGATTTGTTAGTCATTATACCCTCTATACACGACCGTACATATCTTCATATCTAATAATATCTTCTTCAATCAAAGGTGAACCTTTTTGAACTTCGATAATTTTCAAGTCTTCTTTAAATGGGTTTTGTAAAGAGTGAATTGCCTTAACTCCAATATCTACACTATGACCTGGACTTAAAATATGTTCTTTACCCTCTAAAACAACTTTTGCTGTACCTGATAAAACTACCCAATGCTCACTTCTAAAATTGTGAGATTGTACTGAAAGTTTTTGTCCAGGATTTACATGAATCATCTTTGTTAAGAATCCATCACCTTGAGCCAAAACAGTATAATAACCCCAAGGTCTATAAACCGTTTTATGAACCATTTGAGTGTTATCATGTTGTTGTTTTAATGTTTCAAAAACTTGTTTAACATCTTGTACCCTATCTTTTTTACAAGCCAAAATTGCATCTTCTGTTTCTACTACAACCATATCTTCCAAACCGATAGTTGCAACCAATTTTGATGATGAATACATCAATGAATTTTTTGAATCCTTATCTAAGATATGACCAATCTTAACATTGTTATCAATATCTTTTTTACTAACATCATAAATTGATTTCCAAGAACCAACATCAAGCCAATCAGATGTTAATTCTATCATTGCTATATTGTTAGATTTTTCCATTAAAGCATAATCTATAGATATATAAGGTAATCTATCAAACTCTGTATATGGAATTTCATCTTTTTCTGTAAAATCAAATTTGTTAATAATATCGAATATTTCTGGTGAATATTTTTGTAATTCATTCATAAACACTGATGGTTTAAACATGAATATACCACTATTCCAATACATACCCTCTTCGTTTAAATATTTTTCTGCAGAATAAGAATCTGGTTTTTCTACAAAACTTTTAACTTTAAACCCGTTATCATTTATTTTGTTATCTACTTGAATATAACCAAAACCAGTTTCAGCATATTCAGGTTTTACTCCAAATGTAACTAAATAACCTTCTTTTGCTAATGCTTCACCTTTCAAAATTGATTCTTTAAATTTTTCAACGTCATTTATTTTATGGTCAGATGGCACAACTAAAACGACTTCATCTTTAATATCGCTACATCTATCTAATAAATATTTAACAGATACAGCGATTGCAGAAGCCGTATTTTTAGCAATAGGTTCTGATAAAACTACAGGATTCTTTACTATAGAAGAAAGTTGATAACGAACATTTGCATTATGTTTTGTATTCGTAATACTTACAATATTTTGTGCTGGAACAAAATCTACAATTCTTTTTAATGTTTCTTGTAACAAACTATCTTTATTTTGAATATTTAATAACTGTTTTGGATACAATTCTCTAGACAAAGGCCATAATCTGCTACCAGAACCACCAGCTAAAATAATACTGTACATTTTTAACTTTCTCCTCAAATAAATAACTTTCTTTAATTATATACTAACTCAAGATTTATGTAAAAAATAAATTGAAAAATTTAACAAAATAAAATATCATATAGTCATGACTAATATTCAAATAGGAAAAACTTATAAACATTACAAAGGTAATTTATACAAAGTTCTCGGCATTGGTAAGCATTCTGAAACAACAGAAGATATGGTTATTTACCAATCATTAAAAGACAATCAAATATGGCTTAGACCAATAAATATGTGGAATAACGTAATTGATGATAAAGGAACATTACGTTTTACACTAATAAATGACTAAAAGTGTAAAGTCTTATTACAAATAATAATATATTTTAAAAAGAGTACTTGCATAGAATTTTTTAGCAAGATAAAATAGAAACAGTCGAAATTACAAATTCAAGTTTGGAATCTTGAAAAGAAAGAAGGTAACAATGAAAGACGGAATTCATCCAGATTATAAAAAAACTGTTATCAAATGTGTTTGCGGTAACGAAATTGAAACAGGTTCTGTTGTAGATAACATTACAGTTGAAATTTGTAACAACTGTCACCCATTCTATACTGGACAACAAAAAATCTTAGACTCTGAAGGTAGAGTTGAAAGATTCAACAAACGTTACGGCAAAAAGAACTAAAAATAGTTTTCAAACGTTAAGATTTTACAAAATATATCTCAGCCACTCGGTTGGGATATATTTTTATTTGTATTGATTTTCGTTACATTCTGTATGTAAGAGTTTATTAAATTATTTACAAGATAAAGTATCTATTATAAAATAGTAAAAATGAATAGGGGAGTGAAATATGTCAAATAATAAACCGGAAGTTAAACTTATATCAAAACCAAATAATTTATTAAAAACAATTTATACTGCTTGTAGAACGTGCTACAGTGCAGATACTCCTATCAATATTTACGATACTGCAGATGATGAAGAAAAAATGTTAAAACTAATTAGCAGAGTAATTTCTTCTGGACATTATTCTACAATTGAACATATTCAAATAAGTTTTGCTATCTCTAACGTATCAAGAGCATGTACTCACCAACTAGTTAGACATAGACACATGTCTTTTTCTCAAAAATCTCAAAGATACGTAAAAGAAAAAGGACAATTTGACTATATTATTCCTCCTACAATAGAAAAAAATCCTGAATTAAAAGAAAAATTTGAACAATTTATGTCTGATATTTCTAACAAATATCAAGAATTTGTAGAAGCAGGTATTCCTGCTGAAGATGCAAGATTTGTTCTACCTAATGCAACTGCTAGTTCAATGGTTGCAAGTTTAAATCTTAGAGAAATGATTCACCTTGCAAATCTTAGACTATGTTCAAGGGCTCAATATGAAATTAGAACATTAGTAAAAATGATGTGTGATGAATTATCAAAACAAGAGCCTTGGTTAAAAGATTATTTAGTACCTAAATGTGTTCGTCTTGGTTTCTGTGATGAAGACAAATGCTGTGGTAGAATGCCAAAGAGAGAAGATTTACTAAAAAAATAATGATTAGTTTAGATTACATAACGTTAAAAGCCTTTTTTGAAGAAAACAAAGAATTTTTCTGTGGTGCTAGAGTTCAAAAAATTCAACAACCTACTAGGCGTGATTTTGTATTGTCCATAAGAGGGAAACAAGAAACTAGAAAACTTTATATAAACATTGATCCTCAAGTTTATCATTTATGTTTTATAAACGAAGAAACTACTCAAAAAAGACATATAACAATACCTCAAAAACCACCTATGTTTTGTATGTTATTGCGAAAACATTTAGAAGGTTTTCGTATAACGAGAGTAAATGTACCACCTTATGAAAGAATTTTTGAAATATTTTTTGAATCATATAATGAACTTAACGAAAAAATAAACCTATGTTTAGCAATAGAACTAATGGGAAAATATTCTAACGTTATTCTTTATAATGATTCGACAAAAACAATTATTGGTTGTGCTCATAACGTTGGTTCAGAAAAGAGTAGAGATAGAGAACTGTCTGGAACAATGCCTTACGTATATCCACCAAAACAAAATAAATCAGACATTTTGACATATTTTGGAGATGTCCATTATGACTGTTTAAATGATGATTTTAGAGGTATTTCAAAATCTTTTCAAGAATTATTAAAAAATAAAAATGTACAATTGGAAACTATAAAAGATTACCTTGAATTAAAACGTCCAATCACACCAGCAATACAGAAGGATATTTACTCAATCTATCTGGAATTACTAGATGAGCCAAATATTCAAACAAGTGTAAACACTATGATTGACAATTACTATTCATCAATTCAAGCAGAAATAATTAAAAAAGCCTTAAAATTAAAATTACGAAATATTATTCAACCGAAGTTTAAAAAATCAAAAAATTCTAAACAAAAAATTCAATATCAAATTAACAAAAAAGATAATGCTGAAAAATATAAGAATTACGCTGATTTAATTATTGGAAACCTTTATAATAATAAAGATTATTCTTCTTCAATCACAGTATTAGATTGGAACACGAACGAAGAACTTAAAATTAAATTGGACAATACAAAGACTTTAAAAGAAAACGCAACAAGATACTACCAACTATATGCAAAATCTAAAGATTCAAAAGAAAAACTCATTCAATTAGAAAATGAATTATCACTACAAACAGAATATTTAGAACAAATTTTATACACTATAAACAATGCCGATTCAATATCAACATTGTTTGAAATATTATCTGAATGCGAAGATGTTGGTTTGACACATTCATCAAACAAAACAAAATCTAAAACAAAAGATATAAATATAGAAGAAACTAATATAAACGGGTTCAAAGTTTATATCGGTAAAAACAATAAACAAAACGATTTAATCATTTCAAAAATATCATCACCTGATGATTATTGGTTTCATTCACAAAATTGTCCAGGCTCACACATTCTATTAAAAATAACCGACAACAAAGAACCTGATAACAAAACTATATATGAATGTGCAAAACTCGCAAAAAAATATTCAACTGCATCAAAAAGCACTAAAATTGGAATTATTTATACAAAAAGACGCTATATAAAGAAACCACCTAAAGCAAACTTAGGCTATGTAATTTACAAAAACGAAAAAGAAATCATTGTAAGTGATAATTTAGAATAGTCTAAAACCTTATCATAGTTTGACTTTTATTTTATTTATTAAGTTTTGTAAATAAAATATAACAAAAAAGTCAATTCTTAAAAAGCAAAATACTTTATATAAATGTAAGGTTAAAGTAGATAAAACAAAAGGTTAGTTCAAAGATTTTAGATAGGTTGATTAGAACAAACGATTAAATCAAATTTTGTTTAGGTTAGTTTTAAAAGATTTAATCAATAAAGTTCAAAGTAAACTTAAGACTCTAAGTCAGTTGACTAATCTAGAGTCTACAAAACTTTGCAAAAAGTAGTAATAGTTTATTTAGGTTTAGAAAAGGTAGGTTCAAAATGGGTTTCTTAATGTTTTTAGCAAGAAAGATTAATCTTCAAAATCAGGATAATGATATTCAATATCAATTAACCACAATCAACAACAAATTACAAGATTACACAAACTATGCGTCAATCTTATCACAAGATTCAGTATCAATCTCAGATATCTCAGCATTACCATCATCATTATTTGCACAAGGTATGGCTGACTTAACAAACGCTCACTATCAAGCATTACAAATCTCAAATGCACAATTTGGACAAGCAATGGGCAGTGGTATGTTTGGTAACAATCAAAATGTTCAAATTCAAGAAGTCGCAAAACAAAAAATGTATGAAAATGCTCGTAAACAAATACAAAAACAACTTGCAATGAAGTTAAACGAAGAAGAAAAATCATTACAAGCGAAGAAAACAAGGTTGGAAGCACTTGATGCAGAAATTCAACAAGAACTTCAAGGAATGGATCAAAAAATTGCAGGCGGTATCAAATCTTCTATCTCAACATACGGTCTTCAAGGTTAACAATCCACCCATTGAACCCCCAACCTAAACAAACTAAACGAACAAAACTAACAAAACAACCTAAATATCCTAAACAAAATAAACTAACTAAACAAACAATCTACTTAATAACCAATAATAAACTAAATTCCTTAGCCTCTTTCAAAAGAGGCTTTTTTTTGTGTAACAATACAATCACATTTCACATCAGTTGCTTCTTTCGGTAAATTATCAATCAATAATTCGTCTGCAATTGGGATAATTTTATAAGCATTCAAATCTTTTAAAAACCTATCATAAAAGCCTCCACCATAACCTAAACGATAAAAATTGCTATCAGCCATTAGTGCCGGAGTAAAAATTAAATCGATTTCAGATTTATCAACTGCTTCACAACAAGGTTCACTTATATTCAATGGAGATAAAAGCAAATCATTACCTCTTTTATATGGACAACACTCCAAATCTTTACCATTAACTCTTGGTAAATAAAAGCATTTGTCCTCATCTTCTAATAACTCTAAAAGATTTACCTCACTAGCCAAAGGGTAAAAAAGCATAACATGCCTCGCAAAGTGATATTCATGCAAATTCCTAATATTAGAAACTATTCTCCTACTAATATCAGCAATATCGAGACTATTTCTAATACTTTTTGCTATAGACCTTAACTCTATTTTATTATGCATAAAATTAATATATAATAAAAAAGAGAAATATGAAAATGAATGAATTAATAAACCCACTATGGGACGAACACGGATATATACAAGTTTATACAGGAGATGGAAAAGGAAAAACAACAGCATCTCTTGGACTTGCAATGAGAGCATTAGGTCAGAATTGGAATGTATTACTAATTATGTTCACTAAAGGTGGAAATAATTATGGTGAATTAAATTCTTTTAGAAACCTTTCTGATAAAATCAGAAAAAATATGACAATAAAACAAGCCGGACTAGACAGAATTGTTTATACTTCAAATATGACAGATGAAGATAAAAAAGCAATCAATGATGGTTGGATTATTGCCAAACAAGCTATTAAAAATGATACACACAAACTTGTAATCTTAGACGAAATAAATATTGCAATAGATTTAGGTATCATTGATGTAGACGATGTAGTTAATGTTCTAAAAGCAAAACCTGATAATATGGAAATAGTACTTACAGGTAGAAATGCTCACCCTAAAATCATTGAAATAGCACATTTAGTATCAAAAATAGAACCAGTAAAACACTACTGGGATATTGGAGTTTCTGCCAGACAAGGTATAGAATATTAATACTATTTGGCTACGATTATATATTTATTTTTTATAAAAAAATATCCTAAAATAGTTCAATAGTGTTTTTTACAGAACTAATTATCATTAGTTTAGAGGTATTATAATGAAAAAACTTTTGATAATTATATTTTTATTCTTGGGGCTAATTTGTAGAGTTTCTGCGACAGAAAAAAGTGTTGATACACTAAGCAAAATTGAAAATTCTATACTAGGAATTGATTATTCTAATCAAAAAACAGAAAAAAGACTAGATAGAATTGAAGAATATGTATATGGTCACAAAAACACAGGCAACAATAACACACGTTTACAAAAACTAGCAAAAGATCTAAATGCTGACGTTATTGGACAAGAAATTGAACCTTGCGAAAATACTATACAAACAGAACCAGAAGAAATAGCCGACAATAGTGTTGACTATCCAATACTTAATGATGTAGAAGAAAAACTATCAATAAAATCTAATAAAAATCAAACACTACATTCAAGACTTGTTGCCATTGAACAAAATATGTTTAAAAAAGTTTTTGATACCGACGATTTTTATACAAGAGTAGAACGAATTAAAAACAAAATGTATGGTACTAAAAACTATATAGCAGAAAATAATAATGACGATACAATCTCAATACCTGAGATGACACCTGATACATTTGATGATTCAGATTTTGCTCCAAAATATAATTTTTACAACAAATGCAAAAACAAAAATTGTGAGTATAAACTTTCTATATTAGAACAAAAAGTTTTAAACAATACTTTTCCAGATGAAAATAATAACGACAGATTAGCAAGATTGGAGAATTGCGTATTTGATACAGAATTTTACTATGACAACGAGCAAGATAGAATAGACAGATTGGAGAGTGCTGTCAAAGCAAAGAAAACTGCTAATAGATATGATAATAATAAATTCCAACAGCGTTTAAACGCTGCTCTACAAATAGGTACAATGGTACTTATGGTTCTAGCATTTATACTCTAGCCTTGAACATCGTAAGCATGAGTTTCATTTGCTAAATATGGATTTGGTCCAACATCATAACTTTTTGATACCATATTGATTTGATTATTAAATTCTTCTGGGGTAAATCTAATACCTGTACTTGGGTTTGTCATATACCCATTTACGCCTTCACGCATTCCATAAGTTAATGGAAATCTCTGTGCATAAAGTGATGCAATTGTCATATCTATCTCCGTTCCTATATAATCTGCCTATATATCTCCTATGTATATATAAAGTATATATAATGTTTAAAATTGCTTTTTCAAGTATTATTTGTTAACAAAACTTAATATACAATTTTAGAGATTAAATAATTGCACCATGACTAGCATCTTGAACAAGTTTAGAATATTTTTTCAAATAACCAGATTGAGATTTTAATTCAAAAGGCTTTAGATTTTTTCTTCTAGCGTCAAGTTCCTCATCACTTACAAGAAGATTTAATGAACGATTAGGTATATCAATTTCTATAACATCACCTTTTTCGATTAAGGCAATGTTACCACCATTAGCAGCCTCTGGACAAATATGACCTACACAAATACCACGAGTTCCACCAGAGAATCTGCCATCAGTAATCAATGCTGCTTTTGTACCTAACCCTTTACCAACAAGCAAAGATGTAGGTGCAAGCATTTCACGCATGCCAGGAGAACCCTTTGGCCCTTCATATCTGATTACTAAAACATCACCCTCTACTATTTCATCAGACTCTAAAGCTTTCATTGCATCTTCTTCGCAATCAAAAACTTTTGCTTTACCTTTAAAATGATAACATTTTTCATCTACACCAGATATTTTTATAACAGAACCATCTGGTGAGATATTACCAAACAACACACCTAATCCGGCTTGAGTTGTTACAGGTTTATCAACAGGATGAATCAAAGACTCATCACACCAACAATCTTTAACTATTTCACTAATATATTTACCAGATACAGTTTTTGTATCAGTAAATTCAGGAACATGACCATACAATTGTTTTAACATTGCAGGTACACCACCAGCATTATGAAAATCTGTCATAGTAGGTGTTGCAGATGGATCAAGTTTGATTGTTTGTTTAATTTTTTCACTTAATTCTTCAAAATCTTCTAATTTTAAATCAATGCCACCAGTATTGGCAATCGCCAACAAATGTAAGAAAGAATTTGTTGAGCCACCCAAAGAAAAATCGGCAATAATAGCATTACGCAAAGAGTCTTTTGTAATAATATCTAATGGGCATAAATTTTCTTTTACCATTTCGACAATTCTCATACCACTATCAAAAGCAATTCTTCTCTTTTGTGATGAAACAGAAGATGCAGTTGCACATTCAGGAAGTGACATACCAATAACTTCTGTTAAACATGCCATAGTGTTAGCAGTGTACATACCTTGACAAGAGCCAGCAGTTGGACAAGATTTCAATTCTAGTTCATCTAATTCTTCCTTTGTAATTTGCCCTGAACGATAACGACCAATTCCCTCAAATGTACCTTTAATCATTGTTAATTTGTCACATTTACATTCACCATCTAACATTGGTCCGGCAGTCACAATAATAGTTGGAATATTTAATCTTGCAGCAGCAATCAACATTGCTGGTGTAACCTTATCACAATTGGTAAGCAATACAAGTCCATCAAGTTGATGAGCATTTGCAGCAGTTTCCACACAATCAGCAATCAATTCTCTTGATGGTAAAGAATAACGCATTCCATTATGTCCCATTGCTATACCATCACAAACTACAGGAACTCCAAATATAAATGCTTGTCCACCACCAGAATGGATACCTTTTTCAATCTGTCTTTCTAAATCACGCATATTGATATGACCTGGAACTAAATCTGTAAATGAACTTGCTATACCAATAAATGGTTTATCAATATTTTTTGGACTTACACCAGTAGCGTATAACAAACTTCTATGAGGTGCTCTAGAAACACCTTTTTTAATTTCATCACTTCTCATATTTCACCATTATTTATATTGTTTACCATCTTTAACGATTGATACAATATTAAAATAATCATCCCATTCTAATTCACCATCAATATGAATTTTATGATAATTATAAACATTTTCTATGAATTGTTCGTTAAAGAATCCCTTTTTGCCTAATATTTTAACAATTGCTGGAACCAATGTTGTACTACCTGCAATAGTTCCGTCTTTAGATGCAGCCTTTACTCCATCATAATAAATTACTTCATCAGCAAATGTAGTTTGTTTTAAATCACTGTATGTGATTGGCAATGCATCACTAATTAAAATAATTTTATCAATTGGTTTAGATTTAAAAACTAGTTTTAAAATATCATCACTTAAATGAACACCATCACCAATAATTTCTGTATAAATATTATCATCAATCAATGCTGATAATGCAGTTGAACTACCTCTATGGGCAACACCTTTCATTGCGTTAAATAAATGAGTAACACCACTACAAAAAGACAAATTACCACCTTCACAATGACCAGCTTGAATTTTTATATCCTTATCTGATAAATATTCTAATAATCCCTCATCTAATTCAGGAGCGACTGTTATTGTTTTAATAAAATCATCTTCAACTTTTTTATAATTTTCCACAGTCAAAGGTAAAAAGTATTCAGATTTGTGAATACCTTTTTTATTTGCATTCAAAAATATTCCCTCTAAATGAATACCCAAAATTTTAGCAGAATCTTCCTTTTGCAATTCTGATGCCTTTTTTATTATACAAATTTGTCTTTTAATATTTTCAACAGAATCAGTAACTAATGTTGGGAACACGCCACCTATACCATAAGACAGCATTTTTTTTGCAACAAATAAGACATCTTCAACTGATGCCTTATTAAAATCAATACCAAATGCACCATGAATATGTGGTTCAACTATTAACTTAGTTTTCATATTTCACCTATACTGAAAAAACTTTTCTTGCTTCTTCTCTATCATCAAAATGAATTGTTTTATCATTCAAGATTTGATAATCTTCATGACCTTTACCTGCAATAACAACAACGTCATTTTCTTTAGCAATATCTTTTATGTATTCTATTGCTTTACCTCTATCTGATTCAACAACAACATCATTAACAGATTTAAAGCCTGCAAGAATATCAGTAATAATCTGTTGAGGATCTTCACTTCTAGGATTATCACTCGTAACAATTACTTTATCTGCTAATTCTTCTGCAATAGCACCCATTTTTGGACGTTTTGTAGCATCTCTATCACCACCACAACCAAATACACAAATAAGATTAGCATCTTTTGGTGTAATTTCTCTTGCCGCATTTAAAACATTCTTCAAACCATCTGGAGTGTGTGCATAATCAACAATTACTAATGGATGATGAACAACAATTTCAAATCTACCTGCAACACCTTTTAATGGTTCTAAAGCCTTAATTGATTTATTCAAATCAAAACCATAAGCATAAGCAGTTGTTAAAGCTGCCAATACGTTATAAATACTAAACATACCATTCATTGATAATTTAATATCATACTTACCTTCAGGTGTAATACATTCAAAACTTGCACCTGTAGGAGAGAATGAAATATTTTCAGCTTTGAAATCAGCATCTTGCTTAATACCATAAGTATATAATTTTACACCCTCAGCCAAAGTATCAATAAATCGTTGAGCATATTTATCATCAATATTGATAATTGCTTTATCACCAGATTTTAAGCGTTTGAACAACAATGCTTTTGCATCAAAATATCTATCCATTGTAACGTGATAATCTAAGTGATCTTGAGTTAAATTTGTGAATACTGCACAATTATATTGGCAACCACCAACACGATTTTGAACTAATGCATGTGAACTAACTTCCATAGAAACATAATCAATATTATGTTCATCTCTGATTACAGTTAAAACATGTTGTAATTCTGGTGCTTGTGGTGTTGTATGTTTTGCTTCTTTATACTCACCATCAGATGACAATTTATAACCTAATGTACCAATCAATGCACATTCTTTATTATTAGCCTCTACAATACGTTGTATCAAGTGAGTTACTGTTGTTTTACCATTAGTACCAGTTACACCAATCAAATTCAAATCCTTTGATGGAGATTGATAAAATGTATTTGCTAATGGAGCAATTGACTGTTCAGTTGATGCAACAATTATTTGTGGAACGTCTAATTCAAGTTTAGTTTCACACATAATTGCAACAGCACCTTTATTTACAGCATCTTCTGCAAAATTGTGACCGTCAACATGTTCACCACGCAAACAAACAAATATATCGCCTGATTTTGTAGTTTTAGAATTATAAGAAATTCCCTTTACATCAACATCATCTTTATAATTTAATTTTTCTTTAATATCAATATCAACAATTAAATCTCTTAATTCCATAAATATCTTCCTTTCTAAGAATGCTTATCTGGTATTAAATTCATTATACTTGCAACTTGAGTTGCAACAGCATGAAAAATCGGAGCGGCAACTGTACTACCCCAAATTTCGCCACCTTGAGCAGAATCGACTACAACATATATCAATACTTGTGGATTTGTTGCAGGCAAATAACCAATAGATGATGTATAATAATTGTTTGTATAACCACTACCATCTTCTTTTGGCTTGTGAGATGTACCTGTTTTTGCAGCCACATAATAATCATTTAATTTTAATGGTGCTTTTTCAAGTTCAACACTCTGACGCAACAAATCTGTAACAGTTCTTGCATGTTCAGGTGACATAACACGAACGTGATGAATTTTCTTTTCAAAATCTTCTTGAGAATATTTAATAACGTGAGGAGTAACTCTTACACCATCATTTGCAATTGCAGCAACGGCAGATACCATCTGAATAGCAGTAACAGATGCTCCATAACCATAACTCATTGCTGCCTTATCTGCTTTATTCCAAGAACTTGGTCTATTCAATAAGCCAACTGATTCACCAGGTAAATCAATGCCTGTTCTTGCACCGAATCCAAATTTTCTCAATACATTATAATATTCACTAGCCGTCATCATCATGGCAATTTTTACAGATGCACAGTTGCTTGAATGTTCAAATAATTTTACTAAAGAAATATTTCCTGGTGCCCCCTTTTGCTTATAATCATGGTTTGTAATAACCCATTTATCAATTTGCATTTTACCTGGGTCATATATAATGGAATTACGATTAATTTTTTCTAATTCCATTGCCGTAGCAATTGTTATCGTTTTAAATGTTGAACCTGGAGGGAAAATATCAGTTAATGTCCAATTCTTCAACTGTGCAAAAGTTGCAGTTTTATAATTGTTTGGATTGTAATCTGGATAAACTGCATAAGCCAAAATTTCACCATTATGAGGATTCATAACAATTACAGCACCACGTTTCGCATGGAATTTACTTATAGATTTATTTAATTCTCTTTCACAAATATGCTGAATAGCAGTATCAATTGTTAATGTAACATCTTCACCTTTTTGAGGTTCTACAACTGCCAATGGGTCAGTTGAGAAATTATAAATAACATTACCAGCCGGTGTTTTTTCAACAGATTTTACTGGTGGTGTATGTTCTAAAATATCTTTTGCAGTATATTCCACACCTGCAGCAATACCATCACCAGAATCACCAGCATCATGATTATAATAACCCAATACGTGCGATGCTAAACGACCTTGAGGATAAACACGAGTAGTCTTTTTATCCATTGGAATTTCCATAAGATTTAATTTTGCAATAGCATCGTGTTGCTCTCTATTAATACCTTTTTTAAGCAAAATAACATTACTGCTAGACTTATTTAATTTTTTCAATAAAACAGCAGGCTGAATATTCAAAATTGGTCCTAGCATGGTTGCTAGTTCTTCTTTTGTATGCACATCGTCATTAAAGTCTTTAGGCCTGGCATATACGTCATAATAAACCGTATCCGTAGCTAACTTTATACCATTACGGTCAAAAATATCTCCACGCATAACAATACTATTATGACTATATTGTCTTTTAGCCTTTGCTCTATAATGTTTTAAATCTACAACTTGTATAAAAAACAAATAACAAATCAAACACAACCCGAAGAATGCCATGAACATTTGAACGGCACCCATTCTACGATTACAAGTTTTGACTTGTCTTTCTTTCTTTGTATAAATATCATCTCTCATATCATTATAATTTTATCACAATAGGAGAAATTTAAGTAATTATTAACATTATTTACAAAATAAACGTAAATATTGATAACTTTTTGTAAAAAATTATTAAATTAGTATATACAA
>JBNMJS010000012.1:0-29525 GCA_050873965.1 Cyanobacteriota bacterium
GTATCTATTAATTTTATTATAATATTTCTCTAGACTGCTTCGTCGTTCATTTCATTCACTTCTCGCAGTGACGGTAAGTAAAATTTTACAAATATTACGTAACTAAAAATCGGCAATAGCGGAGTGAACCGAGAATGTTAATGAAACACTATGTCGAACTGTTTGAGTGATTTTGAAACATTAATAAATATACAAAATCACGAGTTGTGAGACTCGATTGTTGAATTATACAATTCTCGTGTGAACGGAAGCATCACCGAGAGTTTCTTTGTGCAACGTTTCTTTGCGGTCAAAGAAACGTTGCGAAACAATTTAATAGATTCTTCGCTTCGCTCAGAATGACGAAAAAGACGTCATACTGAGGCTTTAACCGAAGTATCTTTTTTGACTAACCAAATAATTCAAGAAGAAAATGAAAGTAACAATTTAACAAATTAAAAAATTAAAACTTTTTTAAAAAACCTCCTTTATGGTTTTTGTGATAAAATCTAAATTATGATACGTATTGAAGAGATAGCAAAAATAACAAATGCAGAAATTTTATCTGCACCTGAAAATCTTTTAGACAAAAACATTACAAATTTTTCAACAGATACTCGAACTATTAAAGAAAACGATTTTTACATACCTTTAAAAGGTGAACGTTTTGATGGCGAAAAATTTATTGATAAAGCAATAGAAAATGGTGCTATTGGCTATTTTACAACCGATAATACAATTATTGACGGTGTCATAGCCCTAAAAGTACCTGATACAAAAAAAGCATACCTAGAACTTGCAAATTACAGAAGAAACCAAATCAATCCACAAGTCATTATGATTACTGGAAGTTCCGGCAAGACAACAACAAAAGAACTTGTTTACTCTGTATGCTCTCAAAAATATGAAACTGTAAAAACACCTCTAAACCACAATAATGAAATAGGTTTCTGCCAAACAGTATTTTCAATAAATGAGGATACGCAAGTGCTTATTATAGAAGCCGGAATGCGTGGACTTGGTGAAATCGAATTAATTTCTAAATATGCAGAACCAAATATTTCTATCATTTCAAATGTCGGAACTGCACATATTGGCAGACTTGGTTCTCGTGAAAATATTGCAAAAGCAAAATGTGAAATTACAAAATTCCAAAAACCAAATGGTATATTAATTGCTCACAATGATGAATTGATAAAACAAACAACAGATTATACCGGTGAAAAAATCTATTATTCATTATCAGATACCAAAATCATTGATAAAAAAATCGGATATTCACAATATGAATATAAAAATGATATATATGAACTAAACATTGAAGGCGATTATAATATTGAAAACTCTCTTGCTGCAATAGAAGTCGGAAAACGATTAGATATAGAGTACAATTTGATTGCACAAGGATTAAAAAACTATAAACCAATAGAAAAACGTTGGGAAATAGAAAAAATTGGTGGATACAATATCATTAATGATAGTTATAACGCAAACCCAGATTCAATGATTGCAGCAACAAATACTATTTTAGATTTGTATGAAAACATTGTGATTGTTCTCGGTAATATGGGAGAACTTGGAGAAAATGAAACTTTTTACCACAAAAAAGTTGGTAAATTTATAAACGATAAAAATAAACCAAACGCAAAAATTCTAACGGTTGGAAACGCATCAAAAAATATTTCTGACGAGATAAAAGTTTGTTTCACAAAACATTTCAAAACAAACGAAGATGTCGCTCGTTACATTCTTGCTAATATTGAAATTGGTACTACAATATTCTTAAAGGCGTCTAGGTCTATGAAATTTGAAGAGATTTTGACGTATTTAAAAGGAGAAAATAAATGATAATGATGATAATCGCCTTTTTATTAGGCTTGATACTATGCTTATTGTTTGGCATACCTTATATTGATTTCTTAAAAAAGAAAACAATTGGTCAATATATAAGAGATTTAGCACCAGAAAACCATAAGCAAAAAGAAGGAACACCAACAACTGGCGGTGTATTCATTATTATATCAGCCTTAATGGCATCAGTTATAACATTATTTATGGCACAAAAATTCAGCACACACGCTTGGATTGTTTTAATCACTTTCTTATTCTATGCACTAGCAGGATTTCAAGATGATTTCCTTAAAATTAAAGGCAAAGAAAACAAAGGTTTAAGTGCTAAAGGAAAATTCTTAAGACAAATATTAATTGCTATTTTACCAGTACTTTATGTAATGGTTACAAATAGCAAAGGTACTTATATTTCATTAGGTCATTATTCAGTTGATTTAATGTGGTTCTACCCAATATTAGCAGTTTTTGCGATAACAGGTGCATCAAATGCATACAATTTAACAGACGGTTTAGACGGCTTGGCTGCATCAACTGGTGTATTTGCATTCTTTGCTTGTGCAGTTATTGCACAATTATCAGGTTATAGTTACCTTGCAATCATTGCTGCTGCTGTAACTGGTGCATTACTAGGTTTCTTGAGATATAACAAACCAAAAGCACAAGTTTTCATGGGTGATACTGGTTCACTTGCTATTGGTGGTTTGTTAGGTGTATTAGCCGTTATGGGTAAGTTTGAAATTTATCTTATCATCTTGGCTGGTATCTTTGTTATTGAAACATTATCAGTAATTATTCAAGTTACAAGCTTTAAACTAACAGGAAAAAGAGTATTCAAAATGTCACCTATTCATCACCATTTTGAATTATGTGGATATAACGAAAAACAAATCGTTACTGCATTTGCGATATTCTCAATGATTTGTGCAATTGTGGCAATCTGTTTATTCAAAGCTTTAGTATAATGTTAAATACAGTTTAACTTTGTATGTTTTAATATTTTATTTGTAAATTTTTCCCAACTATATTGTTGGGAAATTTTATATGCATTTTTTCTTAATTCTTCAAAATATTTATAATCATAATCATAAATATTTATAATTTTTATTATTTTTCTCACAAAATCAATTAAAGAATTTCGTTTAAATATAAAACCACTATTATATGTAAGAAGTTCACTACAACCAGCCGTATTTGAAACCAAAACAGTTTTGCAATGTGACATTGCCTCTGTACAAACAAGTCCAAATGTTTCATTTTGTGACGGTACAACTAAACAATCAATATTATTATAAAAATTATTCATATTTTTTTGTTTGTCATAAACAGTTAAAGACTTTTTCAAACCAAATAAGAAAACAATCCCCCTAAGCAACAAATCTTTTTTATACAATGGTGCGATTATGTGAACATTAAATTTTGCATTAAATACTTTTGCAATACCCAGTGCTAACAAAAATAAATGTCCACCTTTATTAATTGAACTATTTGCAACAATACCAAAAGAAATATAATCATTTTTTATATTTTTAGATTGTGTTTGTTGAACACAACCAGGATAAACTACAACAATTTGTGATGGTTTAATATTTAAATTTTTTACATAATCCTCCTTCACAATATGAGAAACAGCAATAAACCTTTTATCATTTCCGTATTGAGAAAATACTTGTTGTTCAGTTTGCATTCTTTTTTTATCTTTAAAAAAATATCTAAAAGGTCTAATAAAAAATAAAACTTTGTTTAAACGATGTTGAATTGAATGAGATTGTAGCAATGTTCCATAAAAATATGGTTTTTTTATCATTGAAATTATATTTTCATAATGTTGACCCTCTAAATACTTATTTAAAAAATACAATGGTTTATTTCCAATAATTTCTTTTATTAATATTTCTTTTGTATTATTTTGTTCGTACTTAAATTTTGATGGTTTATATGTGTATATTTCAATAATATAATCTTTCTTTTTAACTAAACATAAATATAAATTTCTTATAACAGTACCAGCACCACCATGTTTATATGACGTTTCATCATCAATTATCCAATTAATATCATCACAAATTAATGCAATTTTATGTCGTTTAGTTGTATTACACATATTTAAATTACCTCATTTTGTTCTCTTTAAGACTACATACATTGTTCATACAATAGCATAAAATATTTTTGTGAACAATAAGGCTACAAAAATTTATAACTTGGGTAGAAATATCTTTAAAAGGCGTAAAGAATTAAAATTATCACAAAATGCATTAGCCGAAAAATTAGATATTTCAAGAGAACATTTGGCGAAAATTGAAACGGCTAAACGTACAGTTAGTTTAGATTTGCTAATTGATATTGCAAAAGAATTAAATATAAAAGTAAGAGATTTAATTGATTTTTAATATTTATCTTAAGTATTTCAGTAGTTTTACATAATTGCATTTCATCATTATTCTTCTATAATAATAGATGTATATTTATAATTAGAGAGAGATTAAATGTCATCAAATTGGAATGGTAAAAAAGTTTTAATATTAGGTTTATCTGTTAGTGGTACTGCTGCTGCTAGATATTTAGCTCAATGTGGTGCTAATGTTTATATAACAGAAAATAGACAAGAGAAACCTGAAGATAAACAACTGATTGAAGAATTAAAATCACTTGGTATCAAAATTGAAATGGGTTCTCATAGTGAAGAATTTATTTCTGATGTACATCTAGCCGTTACGAGTCCATCAGTACCTTTAGATAGTGAAATTTATCTAAAACTAAAAAATCGTAATGTACAAATTATTTCAGAAGTTTCACTTGCTTATCTAGAAACAAAAAGTCCTTTTGTTGCAATAACAGGAACTAATGGAAAAACAACTACAACAGCGTTAACATCACATATATTATCAACAGAATTTAATGCTCCTGCTTGTGGAAATATTGGAAAACCACCTTGTGCATTATTAAATGATAATGTTAATTACTTTGTGTGTGAAATGAGTTCATTCCAAATTGTACATAGCATTCCGTTCAAAGCAAAAATTGCTTGTTGGACAAATTTTACACCTGATCATATCACTTGGCATGGCTCAGTAGAAAAATATTTTGATGCTAAGGCACAATTATTCAGAGATAAACAAACACCTGAATTTTCTATATTCAACGGTGCAGATGAAAAATTATTAGAATTTTCAAAAACTTGTGGTGGCGAAATCTTTTTATTTGATAAAGAAGTAGAAGATAATTGTTGCTACATTAAATCTAATGCCATTTATTACAAACGCAATAAACAAGAAGAAAAAATAATAGATTTAAAAGAATGTCCACTTGTAGGACATCACAATTATCAGAATATAATGTGTGCAATCATTATTGCAAAACTTGTTGGAATATCTAATGAGCATATAAAATCTGCTATTATGGATTTTAAAGCTCCTGAACATAGACTTGAAAAAGTTCGAGAATATAATGGAATAACATTCTACAACGATTCAAAAGCCACTAATCCAGAGGCTGCAATCGTTGCTATTGACTCATTTAACAACCAAAATGTTGTTCTTATTGCTGGTGGTAGAGATAAACTTACAGATTTAAAAGAATTTTGTAATTCTGTAAACAAACATATAAAAACAGTTATTCTTATTGGAGAAGCAACTGAACGTTTTGAAGAAAATTTAAAATCAAATGGTTTTGATAATATAATCAAAGAAACTACTATGGAAAGTGCTATTGATAAATCAATAGAATTAAATCCTGATGTAGTATTACTCTCACCTGCCTGTGCAAGTTTTGATATGTTCTCAGGTTACGAAGAAAGAGGAACGGTATTTAAAAAATATGTATTATCAAAGAAATAATGGACCAAGAAAAATAAGAAATATGACTCAACAAAATATTGTAATTACTCCTCCTGATAGGATTCTTACAGTTGTTGTGGTTTTTCTTGTTGTCATAGGTATTATGTCAGTATTTTCTGCAAGTGTACCTAAATGTATAAACTATGGAATTAGTCCACTTCACTTCACCTTAATTCAAATTGGTGGTGTTATTCTTGGATATTTTGCACTAAGAATGTTATGTAATTTTGATTACAAAAAACTTGTAAATGTCACAAATGCATTTGCTTTTGTAGTAATCGGCTTATTAGCAATAGTATTAGCAGTTGGTGAGGTTATTAATGGTGCACAAAGATGGATTAGCATTGGACCATTCAGCTTACAACCATCAGAATTTGCGAAACCAGCAGTAGTAATGCTTTTAGCAAAGGTTTTTTCTAAAGATACAGATTTAACGGATACTTCAAAATGGCCAACATTTGGATTAATTTTAGCAATGGTATTCTTAATCCTTAAACAACCAAATTTAAGTATGGTTATCCTTTTATTTGCAACCTCTGTTGTTATGTATCTTGCTGCAGGTGGTGCTATATCTTGGATTAAAAAAATGTTTTTACCAATTATTGGTGGTATTGCAACTATTGTAACAATAAGTGGAATTGGTGCATGTATAAACTTTAATTTGTTAGGTAAATTCCTACACCCATACCAACTTCAACGTATCAACATTTGGTTACACCCTGAATCTGATCCATTAGGTGCTGGTTACAATATTATTCAATCAATGGTAGCATTCGCATCAGGTGGATTGTGGGGTTGTGGTTTCGGTGCATCTAAACAAAAATTAGGTTGGCTACCAGAAGCACACACCGACTTTATCTTTGCTGTTATTGGTGAAGAATTAGGATTTATCGGTTGTGTATTTTTAATCGGTTTATTCTGGACTATTTTGCAAAGAGGTTTCTCTATTGCATCAAGATGTCCTGATATGTATGGTAAATTGCTTGCAATTGGTTTAACATTCTCAATTTGTTTCCAAGCATTTTTGAATATGAGTGTTGCAAGTTCAATGTTACCTGCAACAGGTGTTCCATTGCCGTTCATTAGTTATGGTGGTTCATCTGTAATGATTACACTAGGTATGATAGGTATTTTATTAAATATATCAAGAAAGAAAGTAGAAACAATAAGGGTAAGACAAGATGTCTAGAAAAACATATTTTATAACAGGTGGTGGTACTGGTGGACATATTTATCCTGCAATCGCTGTTGCAGATGAATTGATTTCTAATCCAGAAAACACAGTATATTATGTAGGTAATCCAGATAATTTAGAATATGGTATTGCTGAACAAAAAGGGTATAATTTCCTACCAGTTTATGTCAAAGGTATGCCAAGAAAATTAAGCCTACACTTTATATTTTGGGGAATACAACTTTGCTTTGCTATTCTAAAAAGTCTTTATTACTTACACAAATACAAACCTGATATGATTTTTGGTACAGGTGGATACGTTTCAGCACCAATACTTATTGCTGCTGCTATTACCGGCAAAGTTCCATATATGTTACACGATTGCGATATGCAACCGGGAATTGTGACAAGAAAATTAGCACCAAAAGCAAAATGCGTTTCATTAGCATTTGAAGGTGCAAAAAATTTCATCAATTGTCAATATTGCTTTGTAAACGGTAACCCACTAAGACCTGCTTTCAAAAGTTTAACTAAATCAAAAGCAAAAGAAAATTTAGGGCTAAAACCTGATAAGCCTGTATTATGTGTAATGGGTGGTTCACAAGGTTCAAAATCAATAGATAAAGCTTTCGTTGAAATAATAAAAGAATTATCTCAAGAACATAAATATCAAATAATTTTCCAAACAGGTAGAAAAAATTATTTTGATGTAACCGATAGACTATCAAAATTGTATCGTGACTATGACAGAGATAAAAATATTATAGTAAGACCATATTTTGATGATATGGTAACAGTTGTTAAAGCGTCTGATATAGTAATTTCAAGAGCCGGTTCTTTGAGTTTATCAGAAATCTTTGCATCTGATGTTGCACCAATTCTTATACCATATCCTTATGCAGCAGCAGACCATCAACGTAAAAATGCTAAGTATGTATTAGAACAAAATGCTTGTATTTATATGGAAGATGCTGACACCGAACCAAATTCATTATTAAAAATTCTAGTAGATTTACGAGAAAATCCTGAAAAAGTCCAAGAACTAAAAGATAAATCATCAAAATTAGCAAAATTTGATGCATTAAAAAATATCATTGAGCAAATTGAAAGAGTTGCTGAATATTATGCCAAATAAATTTAGTGGACAAGTTTATAAAATACATTCTGATTTTTATTATGTGAATAGTAATGATGAAATTTTTGAGTGCAAAATTCGAGAAGTATTAAAAAAACAAGACCAAAAAATCTATGTAGGTGATTTTGTAGATGTTGAAAACGGCTATATTACAAATATTCACCCAAGACAAAATTTTATACCACGACCGGCAGCAGCAAATGTTAATCAAGTTGTTATAGTTTCTGCCGTACAAGAGCCAGCATTAGATTTTCATCAACTAAATAGATATATCGCTTTTGCTGAATATTACAACCTTGATATAAAACTATGTTTTAACAAAAATGATTTATCTTCAGATGACAAACTTATTGAAAAAGTTTTCTCTATATATGAACCCTTAGGATACGATGTTGTGTTCACCTCAGCATTAGAAGGTCTTGAACTTGATGAATTTGAAGAACTAATGGACGGCAAAATATCTGTATTATGTGGTCAATCTGGTGTAGGCAAATCTAGTTTAATAAATTCACTTAACCCAGAATTTGAACTAAAAACAAAAAATGTAAGTGAAAAAACACAAAGAGGTACACATACAACAAGACATTGTGAAATTATGAAAATCTCAGATAGAATCAGAATTATAGACACACCTGGATTTAGTAATTTAAAATTTGATTTTCTATTACCACAAGATGTTTATAAATTATTTAGAGAATTTCGACCATATCAAAATTGTTGTAAATATCAAAACTGTTTGCATATTCACGAAGACGGCTGTAAAATTAAAGAAGATATTGAAAAATTTGCACCTGAACGATATGAAAGTTACCTTGAATTTGTCAAAGAAGCAAATGAATACAAAGAAAAAATCAAATATCAAGGTAAAAAAATAGAATCCAGACACAAACAAAATTTCAACAAAACAACAGTAAAAATTAGTGCGAACAAAAGACAATTGTCTAGAAAAACACTAAAACAAGATTTATATAAGGAACTAGAAGATGAATAAATACATTGAATTAGTAGATAAAAAATTAGATGAATATATGCCTATTGAATATCCAGAAGACATATTTAAGTCAATGAAATACACAGTAACACTTCCAGGTAAAAGACTACGTCCAGTAATGTGTTTGGAAACTTGTAGAATAATGGGTGGTAACTATGAAGATGCACTACCAACAGCCTGTGCTATCGAAATGTTACACGCTCAAAGCCTTATACACGATGATTTACCTTGCATGGATAATGATGATTTCCGTCGTGGCAAACCTTCAAATCACAAAGTTTTTGGTGAAGCAATTGCTGTTTTGGCTGGTGATGCACTACTTAGTTTTGCACCACAATTGATTATTGAAAAATCAACAAACCTAAAAGCAGAAACTCTAATTAATGTATTGCATGAATTCGTTCTAAGAGCTGGTGCTTACAAATTGATTGCTGGTCAAGTTGTTGATATTGAAAGTGAAAAAGGAAATATTCAAGGTTCAAAAGAAGAAACTTTAAAATTTATCCATACACACAAAACTGCTGATTTATTTAAACTTGCATTAAAAACAGGTGCAATGATTGCAAATGCTTCAAAAGAAAAAATTGAAGAAATGGAAGAATTTGGTCAAAAATTTGGATTAGCATTCCAAATCTATGATGATATTATGGACGAAATTTCAACCTTTGAAGAACTTGGCAAAACTATCGGTAAAGATAAAGAAGCAGGTAAATTAACTTACGTTTCTTTACACGGTTTAGAACAAGCAAAAGAAAAAGTTCATACACTCGTAAAAGAATGCCACGACATCATTGATAAATATAATTCTGAAATTTTCTCATCAATGTTAGATAAACTAATCGAAAAAATTGACAGATAATACTAATTTGAACAACAATTCTTTGCATCTTGTTTTGGAGTTGTTGTTGGACAAATTCCATATACTGTTTTTAAGGTATTAGTCAATGTAGGATTAAGCATTATTGGTGTACATTTGCTTAAATATATATTTTCTAAACCTAAACGTTTAAGATTAAGTATATTTGATATTGTATGCTTATTACATTTAGATAAAAACAGACTAATTTTTACATTGTTAGTTTTAGCAACATCTTTTATTCTTTTATAAATCTCATATATCATATAAAAATTTGATGCAAAATTTATATGTACAAAATTTTTAACTTTATGTTTCTCTGATAAAGAAATTACTAATGTTTTATCTGAAATATGTTTCAATAATTTATCAAAATATTCTTTCTGCTCAGTTGTATGTTCTTCTGTTCCAATAATAAGAATATTTTTATATTGATTTATATTTTCTATAATTTGAGAAATTTTCTGTTCAAAATCTGAATTATTACAACCAATTTTTATAGATTCTCTCTCTTTACCATGTTTAAACCCTTTTGCATCAAGAGCAGAACTTATTAGTTGAGAATAATCATTATCGCTAATTTTCACGACACCTTGAGGTACAAAATTATCTGTTGTAAATAATCTTCCTCTATACAAATATTCTATATTTTCTAATGAATGACGAGCAATCAAAATTGCACCAGGAAACGTTGCAAAATCTAATAAACAATTTTCTATACCTTTCCCAAATTGTCCAACAAGATTTTCATATTCTCTAAATTTCGGATATGTATATGCAACAATCATTTCACCATGTGTATAAACATCTATATTCTTATCTTTAGTTGCATCAAGAACATTTTTTAATTCTTGTATATTTGTACCAGCAACAAGTATTGCTTTGTTCGGTCTTGTTGTATAAGAAACTTCTGCTTGAATTGGTTCACCATACTGTTCTTTACGAATTTTATTCAATAAATCATATAAATAATAATCTATTTCTACACCTTTATTAATCTTTTTTAAAAGTATATTTTCAGATAAATCTAAATGATTTAAAGTGTCTAATAAATATAAAATTTCAGAATAAGCACAACTATCATCTAAATTAAAACTCTTTAACTCAACTAAATTTATGCATATACTTTTTAAAACCAAAAACATTATTTCAAATAGATTTCTTTTTTCATCAGAAACTGTTTTTAATTTTTGGTTAAATTCTTTTTCCCCTAATTGAATTAAATGTGTAATATTCAATTTTTTATTTAATTTAATATCTGTTTTAATTGTTTTCGGTTTTATTCCTCGTTCTTTACATATTTTTTTATAAGTATGAATAGATTCTAAAATAATCAATTTCAAATTAATAAGAGTTTGATAAAACTGTTCATTACCAGTTTCAAGGTTCGACATCAAACCTGATACTGTATTTAAAATAATATCTTCAGTCGAATTATTTTTTAAACCCAAATGCTTTAATTGCAAAGTATAAAACGCTAACAATTTCAAATACATAACCAAAACTTCTCTCAAAGAAGAAGTTCTTGGATTGATAGAACAAATCCCTTTTGAAATGCAACTGTCATATTGATAATCTTCATTATAATTATAAAACATAACAACATTATCTAAATACCATATTTAAAATAAATTCCCCAAGTGGTGATATAAAAGTCTAATAAATTTTCAAACATTTTTGTTCTTAATATTAAGCACAAAATCAAAATTTGATATAATATAAAAATATAAAAAGGGAGAATAATGGTCATGCAAGAACAATTAAATTTATCTGAAAATGCCATAAAAGTATTAGAAAAAAGATACTTAAAACGAGATGCTCAAGGTAACTGTATAGAAAAACCTGCCGATATGTTTAGACGTGTAGCAGATACAGTTGCAAAGGGTGATTTAAAATATGGAGCAACAAAAGATGATGTCGAAAAATTATCAGATAGATTTTATGATGCAATAACACATTGCCAATTTATGCCAAATTCACCAACACTAATGAATGCTGGACGTGAACTAGGTCAATTGGCTGCTTGTTTTGTATTACCAGTAGAAGATTCTTTAGAGGGAATATTTGAAACAATCAAAAATACAGCGTTAATTCACCAATCTGGTGGTGGAACAGGCTTTTCTTTTTCCAGATTAAGACCTAAAAACGATGTTGTACGCTCAACAATGGGAGTATCATCTGGCCCTGTTTCATTTATGGAAGTATTCAATGCTGCAACAGAAGCCGTAAAACAAGGTGGTACAAGACGTGGTGCTAATATGGGAATATTAAGAGTTGACCACCCTGATATTCTTGAATTTATCGACTGCAAAGCCGATAACAACAAATTAAACAATTTTAATATCTCTGTTGCTATTACAGACAAATTTATGGAAGCATATTTAAAAGATGAAGATTATGACTTGATTAACCCTAATACTAAAAAAGTAACAGGCAAATTAGGTGCAAAATTCGTATTTGATAAGATTGTTGATAGTGCTTGGAGAAATGGTGAACCAGGAATTGTTTTCATAGATACAATGAATTATGACAATCCAACACCACAAATTGGAGCAATTGAATCTACAAACCCTTGTGGAGAAGTACCATTATTACCTTACGAAGCATGTAATTTAGGTTCTATTAATCTAAATAAAATGGTAAAAGAAAATAATGATGGAACTTGCTCTGTTGATTGGGATTTATT
This sequence comes from Cyanobacteriota bacterium, assembly GCA_050873965.1. Lineage (GTDB taxonomy): Bacteria > Cyanobacteriota > Vampirovibrionia > Gastranaerophilales > Gastranaerophilaceae > UBA2883. Next base: position 12,509 of record JBNMJS010000012.1, read on the forward strand.
AGCAAAAACAACAAGAACTGCTATCAGATTTTTAGATAACATTATTACTATTAACAAATATCCATTGCCACAAATTGCAGAAATGGTAAACAACAACCGAAAAATTGGTCTTGGTATAATGGGTTGGGCAGATATGCTTATGAAAATGGGCATTTCTTATGCTTCAGAAGAAGGAACAAAACTTGCATCACAAGTTATTGAATTTATAGACTATAAATCAAAATGTGAATCTATTGAACTATCCAAAGAAAGAGGAAGATTTGCTAACTTTAAAGGTAGTATTTACGATAGTGAACATTATCTTTATAACAAATATAAAGGTAAATCTGCCGGCATAATTTCTGATGAACAATGGAAAGAACTTGATAACAAAATTAAAGAATTTGGTATAAGAAATGCGACAACAACATGTATTGCACCAACTGGTACAATTTCAATGATTGCTGGTGCTTCTGGTGGTATTGAACCATTATTCGGTTTAGTATTTTCTAGATTAATTTTAGATAACACAGAAATGTTGGAAATTAATCCTATCTTCAAAAATTATATGATTAAACATAATTTATACTCAGAAGAACTTATGAAAAAAATTGCAATAGATGGCTCTATTGCTCATATTGATAATATTCCAGAAAATGTTAAAAAAATATTCGTAACTGCACACGATGTAACACCATACTGGCATGTTAAAATGCAAGCAGCCTTTCAACTTCATACAGATAATGCCGTATCAAAAACAGTAAACTTCGTTGAATCTGCAACACGTGACGATATAAAAGAAACATATATCCTTGCGTACAAGAGTCATTTAAAAGGAATTACAGTATATAGAAACAATTCTAGAACATTCCAACCTATGAATTTAAAAAAAGAAAAGAAAAAATCTGAAAAAACTGTTGAAGAAAAAACTGAAAACTCTACACCAACAGAGGAAAAAGAAGATTATAACCCATCAGGAGAAGTTAAAACAATAATTTGTCCTGAATGTGGAAGTAAAATTGAAATGGCAGAAGGGTGTTTTATTTGTTTAAACTGTGGTTATTCAGGATGTTCATAAATTATAAAAAACATAAAACTTAAAAAGGCTGAATTTACATTCAGTCTTTTTATTTAATTCGTTATATAATAGAGTTATGAAAAATACAAGACAAACACAAGTAAATACACATAGAGATGCGTGGGTAGAAATCAATCTTGAAACAATTGCCCACAACGTAAAACAATTTAGAGATAATATTCCTAAAGATAAAAAAATATTAGGTATAGTAAAAGCAGATGCTTATGGACATGGTGCAGCAATGATTGCACCGACAATGTTAGCATCAGGTATAGATATGCTTGGCGTTGCATCAATTGATGAGGGTTTAGACCTAAGACGAGAAAAAATCAATTGTGACATTCTTGTTGTTGGTGCTGTTCCAGTATGGTCATTTGAAATTGCAGCAGAAAATAATATTGAAGTTTCAATATTCTCTCAAGCACATCTTAATGCTTGCAAACAAGCTTATGAAAGAACTGGTATAAAACCAAAAGTTCATATAAAACTAGATACTGGCATGAATCGTATAGGTTTAGAACCAGATGTTGCAGTAGATTTTATTAAAACTGTACAAAAAGCAGATTATTTAGAACTCAAAGGAATTTTTTCACACCTTGCAAATGCTGAAAGTCGTGAAAAAACACAAAAACAATTTGATTGTTGGAATAGTATAATTTCTAAAATTGATACAACAGGATTGTTATTACATATTCTAAATACAGCCGGCTCAATGACCTATGATTTCCCATCAAATATGGTAAGAATGGGTATTGCAATATATGGACTTTATCCAGATTTAGAAAAAGACTTGCTATTTAGACCTGAACTTAAACAAGTAATGGGCTTAAAAGGACGTATAACAAATATCCATACAATGTCAAAAGGAAGTGGCGTAAGTTATGGTTACACATATATTGCAGACAAAGATATAAAAGTTGCTACAATTCCAATTGGATATGCTGATGGCGTACCAAGAGCATTATCAAACAAAATTTATGGAAAAATAAACGGTCAAAAGATAAAACAAATCGGTAATATTACAATGGATCAAATGATGTTTGATATAACAGGAATTGATGCTAACGAAGGCGATATAATAACATTATTAGATGACCAAGACTTATCAATTGATAACTGGGCAAATATTTTACACACAATAAATTATGAACTTACTTGCCGTTTAAAAGTAAGATTACCAAGAGTCTATGTTAGATAATCAAGAGATGTAATTTATCTTGGAATGAGCATTCTCTGCCATTCGTATTGCTGCTTGCGTATTCAAAAAATTCAATGTAGCCATAAGGTTTGTTCCTTGACGGAATTGATTTCTCGCAGCAGTCATTGTTTCATCTTTTACAGAATTAACAAATGTTTTATTACTTACACTTTCAATATTACGTTTAACCTCTTTGGTATAAATTTCTTCAAGGTTAGGTGTTGTTTGTGATACTTTTGCTTCCTGCTGAACAGGTGCTGAATTTGCTACATTCTGTGATTGAATATTATTAACAACATTATTAGAATTCAATCCCATATTTTCCATAAATTGATTAAATGGATTCATTGGTGACTCTGTGATACTTTCACGAGCAATTTCCATTACATCATTTTGGACTTGTGTTGAATAATTTTCATTCTTTTCTGTTGCCAAAGTATTAGACTTTTCACGAGCACGACGAAATATCGCTTCTTTTATAGAAGCCGTTTCAGCCCTATCTATTGAAGATTTGACATCTATAAAATGAAAGTTATCCATTTTCCTAATATTTCCTCGTACCATTATTAACATGTTTTTCAGGCATGTCAATATAATATTATCCTATACCTCTATAAAGTTATTTTGTATTAAAAAATTAACTTATTTTATATACTTTTTATATATTTGTTACATAAATTAACATGAGATACCATTTTTTATACTCATATAAATGATGTATTTATAGCATAGGATTATCTCATACTATAGTATGAAGTATCAGTGTTCATGTTGGCAAAATCTTTTTTTTACGTTAAACTGATGACGGAGATTTATAATTATGAAATTACTCATTTACCTTATTTATTTGTATTTAACAGTTTATACTATTTATTATGCAGCGTTGGCTATTACTGGCTTGAAACGTGAAAAGAAAAATCGTGATAATTACAGCAAAAAATATAATAATTTATGCGTTGTTGTATATTCACACAACAATAAAGAAACTGTTGAAAATCTAGTTAAACAACTAAAAAATCAAACATATCCTAAATCAAATTACACAATTCAAGTTATCTTAGATAATTGTAAAGATGAATCAGAAATTTTATTTCAAGGTGATTTAGATGTTAACGTAATGAATATTAAAAACGTTGATACAATTGGTAAAGACCAAGCATTCTCAATCATTACAGAAAAATATTCATCTATTAAAGATTTAGATGCTTACGTTTTTCTAGATGCAAAATATTATGTAAATAGTGACTTTTTAGAAAAAGTGAATGACTCATTACAAAAAGATGATGTTATTACTGGTGCTACAACATTAATTTGCAATGATAAATTAACATTATTAGAAAATATTAAATATTCATATAACCAATATAAAAACAACTTTTTATCAAAATCACGTGCATTATTAGGATTTAGCAATTTAGTAAATTCTGATATTTTAGCAATGAGAAAAACTGTTATTGATGAAATTGGTTCTGTTAATTTTAGAAGTACAAATGAAGAATTAAAATTCACACTTGCATTATCAAAAATGAATGTAAGATGTGGATATAGTTCAGATTTAAAAGTTTATATAGGACTTGAAGATTATGACTTCAAAATCCCATCTTTATCAAAACGTATTGGCTTATTTTTCAGCAATATTACACACATAAACAAGAATTTTAATTATACCGAACTTGTTGCATCACTAATTTATCCAAACTGTTTAACATTAGCATTAGGATATTATTTAGTATTCAAATTTGCATTCCAAGTTAAATGTTTATTAAATTATTATGTTGTTGGAGCAGGTATTGCTTTATTCATAGTATCTTTCTGTGCAAGTTTATTACATGCAAAAATACATTCTAAAGAACATTTTTACTTGTTCTGCTACCCTGTATATGCATTATGCAAAGTAATTTATAACTTCCCACCATTAAGATTTATTAGAAATTGCTTATTTAAAAATGAACCAAACAAACATATTGAAAAAATGACTGCAAATGTATTTGTTTCTGACGGTTCAAGATACTATCCTTGCAAACTTGAAATTGTTTCAGAATCAGGTCTAGCAAAAGTTGTATTCATAAATAAAAAGAAAAAATATAAAACAAAAAATCATTTAAGAGTGATTGATGCCATAAATGAAATCGTTGAAAAACTAGAAAGTTATGGCTATGGGCTAAGAGTTTGTCAATGTTGCAAATATTTTGATCCTGATATTGATGGTTCTGTAAACCAAGTTAAAGGTTTCTGCAAATATCATTTTGCGAATAGAACTCCTGGTGATATTTTACCAACAGTTTTGTGGAACTCTTGTGAAGCATTTGATAAAATGAATATCGTTAATATGTTTGATGCTATTGCTGCAAAAAAACAGGAAGAAAAAAACAACTAATGCCTGAAAGTGTATATATACATGTCCCATTTTGTAAAAGCAAATGCAAATACTGTTCATTTATATCATTTGAAAATCAAGAAAAAAAGTTAGGATACTTGTTTTCACTCTTAAAAGAAATTGTTTATTATTACAAAGGTGAAAATCTTAAAACACTATATATAGGTGGTGGAACACCGTCTATTCTAACGATAGATGAACTAAAAAAAATAATATCAAAATTTAATTTTTCACAAAATCCAGAAATTACTATCGAAATAAACCCTAATGATGCAACACTTGAATATCTTTCAGGATTAAAATCTTTAGGATTTAATCGACTTAGTATGGGAGCACAAAGTTTTGATGATAAAATCTTAAAACTTATTGGTAGAAGACATAATTCTCAAGAAATTTATAATGCAGTAAATCTAGCAAAAGAACTCGGATTTAAAAACATTAGCCTTGATTTAATTTATGGCTTACCAACTCAAACTATTGATAGTTTTGAATACGATTTGAATCAACTTATCAAACTTGATATACAACATATCTCATTATATGGATTAAAAATAGATGAGGGTTGTTATTTTTATACACACCAACCACAAAATCTACCAGATGATGACACACAAGCAGATATGTATCTTTTAGCGAATAAAATCACTAAACAAAATGGTTTTGAACATTATGAAATTAGTAATTATTCAAAACCAAATTACTATTCAAGACACAATACCAATTATTGGAAATGTGGACAATATTATGGTTTTGGTGTTTCTGCTCATGGTTATGATGGTGATATAAGATATTCAAATTATTCTACATTAGAAGAATATTTGAATTCTCCAACTTCTCACGAATATGGCACATTTTTAACAGATGAAGTTAAACTTGAAGAAAGAATTTTCTTAGGATTAAGACTTGCCGAAGGTATTGATATAGAAGAAATAAATAGAGATTTTAATATTGATTTTAATGATAAATATAAATCTCAACTTAAAAAATATTTATCAACAGGACATTTAATTAAAACTGACATTGGATATAAGTTGTCTAATAATGAAACCTCAAATGGATTTTTGATTAGTAATTTAATTTTATCAGATTTTATTACAAGTGAATAATTAAAAAAAATATCATATAATATAATTATGCAGAAACGAATTATAGCATTAGTAGATTGTGACTCATTTTTTGTATCTTGTGAACAAGCAGATGATAAAGGATACAAAAATACTCCTACTTGTGTTATTTCAGGTAGAAATGGCTGTGTAATATCACGTTCTAAAGAAGCAAAACAATTAGGTATAAAAATGGGAATACCAATGTTTATGGCAAAAAAAGAATTCCCAGAAGCCAATTATATTGTTGCAGACCACGATAAATATAAATCTTACTCCGAAAAAGTAATGAGATGTTTAGATGATTTTAGCCCTGATGTACAAGTGGTTTCAGTCGATGAAGCCTTTATTGATTTAACTGGAACACGCAAATTATTTAATAGAAACTATATCAATATTGCTAGGTTAATACGTGAAACTATACTTGAAAAAACTGATATTCCCGTATCTATTGGAATATCATTATCAAAAACTTTGGCAAAACTTGCAAGTGACAAAGCCAAATCTACTGGTGGAATTTATGCAATAGGAACAAGCAAAATTCTTTCAGAATTACAAAAAACGAATATAGATGAAATTTCTGGTATTGGTAAAGCAAACAGTTTAACATTAAGAAGATATGGCGTTTTAACAGGCTATGAATTTGTTTCAAAAACTGATGAGTGGATTAAAACAAAACTTGGCATAAACGGTGTTGAATTACGTCATGAACTTTTAGGCGAAGTAATTTCAAAAGTAAATAATAAATATGAAGCACCTAAATCTATTCAAAACACATCAACAATTTGCGATGGAACATTTTCAGACAATCTACATATTATTAAAATGGAACTGTCAAAACATTTACACGGTGCTTGTGCAAAATTAAGACAACATAATCTTAAATGCTCAAGTATTGGAGTAATGCTAAAAACAAAAGATTTTACTACTTATTATGATAAAAAAATATTGATTAAACCTACAGATTTTGAATTAACATTACAAAAAAGTGTCAACGAGATTCTGCCAAAACTTTATAGAGAAAACACTTTGTATAGAAGTACAGGGATAATATTAGAACATTTATCATTTGCTAATAATGAACAGCTTTCATTGTTTGATGAGGGAAAACAAAAAGAAGAAAAATTAAGCAAATGCATAGATAACATAGAAAAACGATTTGGAAAAAATTCTATAAGAACTGGATTTTAAACATACTAATTGTAAAATTTTTACTGTTTTATTTACACTATCGGTGTTTATGGTACAATAAATATAAAATAGGGGAATAAGGAGAAAGATTTTGGCTCAGCAAAATATGTTTGAAGACGGTAAAATAGTTCCAGTTAATATTAGAGAAGAGATGAAACGATGCTATATTGATTATGCGATGAGTGTAATCGTAGGTCGTGCACTTCCTGATGTTCGTGATGGTTTAAAACCAGTTCACAGACGTATTTTGTTCGCAATGAATGAATTAGGAATGTATCCTGATAAACCTTTCAAAAAGTGTGCCCGTATCGTTGGTGAAGTACTTGGTAAATATCACCCACACGGTGATACAGCAGTATATGATGCTTTGGTACGTATGGCTCAGGATTTCTCTACAAGATATTTAACAGTTGACGGACACGGAAACTTTGGTTCTGTTGATGGTGACGGTGCAGCTGCGATGCGTTATACAGAGGCACGTATGCACAAGATTACACAATCTATGTTGGCAGATATTGATTGTGAAACTGTTGACTTTGTACCAAACTTTGACGGTTCATTACAAGAACCTTCTGTACTTCCTGTAAGATTACCAATGTTATTACTTAACGGTGTTTCTGGTATCGCAGTAGGTATGGCAACAAATATTCCACCTCACAACTTATGCGAAGTTGTTGATGGTACAATCGCATTGATTGATAATCCACAAATTACAATCGAAGGATTGATGGAACATATTAAAGGTCCAGACTTCCCAACTGCTGCAACTATTATCGGTTTAAACGATATTAAACAAGCTTACGAAACAGGTAGAGGTTCTATCAAGATGTCATCTGTTGCAACTATTGAAGAAATTGCTGGTGGCAACGGACGTCAATCAAGAAACGCTATCGTTATTACAGAAATTCCTTACCAAGTTAACAAAGCACTTCTTATCGAAAAAATGGCTGAATTAGCAAAAGAAGGAAAAGTTCAAGGTATTTCTGATTTAAGAGATGAATCTGACCGTTCAGGTATGCGTATCGTTGTTGAACTTAAACGTGATGCAAACCCTGACGTTGTTAAAAATAACTTGTTCAAATACACTCAACTTTCAACATCATTCGGTGTAAATATGGTTACATTATGTGGTCAACAACCAAGATTGATGAACTTGTACGAAGTATTGAGTGCATTCGTTGAACACAGAGTTGAAATTGTTACAAGAAGAACAATTTTCTACTTAAAGAAAGCAAAAATGAGAGCCCACATCTTGGCTGGTTTATTGATTGCGTTAGGTTCATTAGATGAAGTTATTGAACTAATCAAGAAATCAAAAACAACTGATGAAGCAAGAGTTGGCTTAATGACAAAATTCGGTCTTGATATTGACCAAGCAAATGCAATCCTTGAAATGCAATTAAGAAGATTGACAGGACTTGAACAAGACAAGATTAAAAATGAATACGAAGAATTACAAAAGAAAATTGCTGAATACGAAGCAATTCTTGCTGATAGACAAAAAGTTTTAAATATCATCAAGAAAGAATTACTTGAAGATAAAGAAAAATATGGTGATGATAGAAGAACTCAAATTTTACCAGAACAAGGTGAAGTAACTATTGAAGATTTGACACCAAACACACCAATGGCAGTATTTATTACTCGTCAAGGATACCTAAAACGTATCAGCCTTGATACATTTGAACGTCAAAACCGTGCAACTCGTGGTAAGAGTGGTATGAAGACTAAAGATGATGATGATATAGAACATTTCTTCACTGCTATGATGCACGATAAAGTTCTATTCTTCTCTAACAAGGGTGTTGTATATAGTCTTAACGTATATGACTTCCCAGAAGGTGGAAGACAAGCAAAAGGTTTACCAATTGTAAACGTATTACCAATCGGTCAAGACGAATCAATTACAGCAGTTGTACCTATTAGCAACTTTGAACCTGAAACTAATTTGATAATGTTAACTCAAAATGGTTTCATTAAGAGAATTGAACTAGAAAACTTCTCAAACATTAGAAGAAATGGTATTATTGCTATTTCTCTAGCAGACGGAGATAAATTGAACTGGGTTAAACTTGCACAACCAAATGATGAAATCATTATTGGTACATCTTGTGGTATGGCAATTAGATTCCCAATCTCTGATTTACGTCCATTAGGAAGAAGTGCTAGAGGTGTAACATCTATGAAATTACGTCAAGGTGATACACTAATCGGTTGTGATATTGTACCAAGCGATTATGATGCAGACTTGTTAGTAGTAACATCAGATGGATTTGGTAAACGTACAAAATTATCAGAATTTAGAAGCCAAAACAGAGGTGGAATCGGTTTGATTGCTGCTAAATTCAAATCAACAACATCAAGATTAGTTGCATTAACTATTGTTGAAGAAGATGATGAAGTAATGATGGTTACAGCAAATGGTATCGTTACTAGAATAAAAGCAAATTCTATCTCTCAACAAGGCAGACCAGCAACAGGTGTAAGAGCACAAAATCTTGTTGATAACGATTCTGTAGTTTCAGTTCAAAAGATTGTTAACACATCAAAAAATGATGATAAAACATCTAATGATACTGCCGAAACAACAGAAGCAGAACAAAATTCAGAACAAACAAAAATTGAATTAAATTCTGAAAATACTACTGAAGAATAATTATAATTGATAGTTGAAACCCTAATAAATTATAGGTGGAGATAAATATGAATAAAAAAAGAATGCGTTCTCGTGATGAAGAGGAATATACAGCTTTCTTAAAACATATAAGAGAAGAAAGAGAAGATACTTCTAATTTTGCTAAATCACTATTAACATTCGTTTTAGGAGTTTGTTGTGTTTTAGCATTTGGATTATGGTTTGTACAAAACGATAATTTAGTAATAAGTATATTTGGAGAGGATTCACCAATTGCACAACAATTATTGGCTATTGGTCGTGTGATTAAATCACATACAAGATCATCAAATAGTTGGTCATTGTTTGGCAGACAACAAAATATTTTATTACTTGGTGTAGATTCAAATGGTAGTAACACTGATACATGGAAAGGTACACGTTCAGATACTATTATTTTGATGAATATCGATCCAGCAACACATTCAGTAAATGCTATTTCTATCCCTCGTGATAGTAAAGTATATCTTCCAGACAAATATGGAGTAGATAAAATCAATGCTGCTCACGCATACGGTGGCATTGACATGGCTAAACAAACTATAGAACAAACATTAGGCGTAAAAATCGATAAATATATATGTGTACACGATGAAGGTGTTCGAGAAGTAATCGATGCACTTGGTGGTATTCCTATATATGTAGAAAAACGTATGAAATACGATGATTATGCAGGACATTTACATATCAATCTTGATAAAGGTAATCACGTATTATCAGGACAACAAGCCGTTGGATATTTAAGATTTAGACATGATGGACTTGGTGATATTGGTAGAACTCAAAGACAACAATGGTTCTTGAGAGGTTTCTTAGAAAGATTACAAAATCCACAAGTTATTTCAAAAATTCCACAAATAGTAAATATTTCTAAAAAATATATCAAAACAGATATGTCATTATATGAATTATCACAACTTGCAGCATTAGCAAAAGGTTTTGATGAAAGTAATATTCAAATAGCAATGTTACCTGGAGCACCAAACTCTCGTGGTGGAATTAGTTATTGGATAATAGATTCTGATAAGGCTCAAGATGTAGTAAATAGACTTATTTATAGAGAAGATACTACACCTGATAAGAGTGCTCAATTAGTTGGTGGAATAATGTACACTGCATCAAAAGAAAGCCAAGCACAAGCATTAAAAACACAATTAAATAATCTTGGTTATACTGTTAATATGATGCAAGCAAAAACCTTACCACATACTCAATTTATTGCACATAATAATAATGTATCTAGTAGTTTCTATAAATATTTAAAAGAAAAAGTTCCTACAATCGCTAAAACACAATATGTATATGATCCTATCAAATATTATTGTGTAGGTAATAGTGATTTCACTATTATTTTATCAGGTAACTAATCTTATTAGGAGATTATAATAATGGATTTAATCGAAAAAAGAAGAAGTATAAGAAAATACAAAGAACAACATATTCCAAATGATGTAGTTAAACAAGTTTTAGAAGCAGGCAGACTTGCTCCATCATGGATGAATGTACAATCTTGGCATTTTATTGTTGTTAGAAAAAATAAAGAATTATTATGCAAATTATCTAATAATCAACCACACGTTAAAAATGCAGATGTTGTAATTGTATGTGTAGCAGATACAGGTGCATGGAATAAAGAAAGATTTTCAGAAGTTCTTAAACAAAAAGGATTACAAGATTCTGGAATAGAAACTATTTTACAAATTCCAGCATACTATCCACCATTGTTAGGACCACAAACAACATTATTAAGAACAGTAGAACAAACAACATACGCTATGGCATATATGACATTAGAAGCAGAACGTCTTGGACTTGGTGCTTGTGTTATTGGTGCTTTTGGAAACGAAGTTACACAAATATTACCTGAATTATACGAACAAACAAAACGAGAACTTAATCTTAATGATGAACAATGTATAATTTCTATGTTAACATTAGGCTACCCTGATGATAATAAAGAAACTATTAAATTAAGAAAAGATTTTGATGAAGTAGTTTCAGAAGAAAAAATTGGTCAAAAATTTATTATTTAATAGGCAAATTTAATGACAGAAAATAAACTAAAAATATTTGTAACTTACCATAACGATAAGTATCCTATTTTCAAATCAGATGTGTTTGAACCAATATTTTGTGGTAAATATTTTAACGATGAACCAACAGAATTACTATGCGATAATACTGGTGACAATATTTCTGACAAAAATAGAATGTATAGTGAAAATACTGGACATTATTGGGTTTTAAAAAATTATTTAGATACTGCTAAAGAAGAATATATTGGATTTTGTCATTACAGAAGACTTTTTGATTTAACTAAAATCTCACCTAATGATGAAGTTGGAATGTATGTTTTAAAATATGAAAATTTAAGATATATATTTGATAATTCTCAAAAATATGATTATTATTCTGATTTAAAAAATTATGATTGTATTATTCCACCAAAAGATTATTTTTATCAAGGTGGAAAAACTGGAACTTACAAAGCAAATTTACCTTCAATTAGTTGTATAGAAGAAATGGATATTTGTAGGAAACCTGATGTTTTAGATAAGATGATTACATCTATTGAAGATTTAACACCAGAATTTATTCCAGCAATGACACGTGTTTTCCAAAAAACTTATGCACATTTGTATAATATTTATATTCTTAAAAAAGAATATTTAAAAGAATATTTAGAATGGGAATTTAAAATATTCAACGAAATGGAAAAACGAACAAATAACTGGAATAACGGTGAATATAAAAGAGAAGCCGGTTATTTTGCAGAAAAATTTATTAATATTTGGCTTGAATATAAAAAAGAAAAAAATCCTGATTTTAGAATAGGTTATGCACCTGTTTATACCTATGACATTATCAAAGAATCTATAGAACGTTTCAAATTTTTCCATTCTATACAACGATACGATTTAGAAATAGAAGTTGTGGAATATTTAACAACATTAATACCAAATCAAGCATCATTGTATCGCATATTATCCCAAGCATATTTTAATGTAGATGAATATCAAAAATCTTATGATACATTAATGAAATTTGCAGAACTAATGCCAAATGAAGATATATCACAAGATTTGGAAAGATTATCTAATTTTATAAAAATATAATTTTATATTTTGTCAGGCTTTGCCTGATTTATAATTGGCTAAAACCTCAATATGACACCATTTTAGTCATGCTGAATTTATTTCAGCATCTATTTATAAAGAGATTCCGAAACAAGTTCGGAATGACTCAAAAAAAATAGTCATGCTGAATTTATTTCAGCATCTTTATTATATTATTATCAGGCAAAGCCTGACCTGCAATTTATAATAAAATACTAAAAAATAAATATAACAAACTGGACTTATGCACCGTACTTATTATATTATATAAGATATGAAGAAGTTTATTCTAACACTATTAAAAATATTATGTGTAGCTTTGTTATTATTTTTGATTGTATTCAAACAAAATTGGATACAAGTACATATCATTAATAGATTTGAAGGTATGTTTTATGTTTATAAAGGCGATAGAGCATATAGAAAACATAAATTATCTTACGCTATACAATATTATCAAAAAGGTTTAAACTTATATCCAAAGCATTTCACTGCTTGGTATAATCTTGGTAATATCTATGTTGTTTATGAAGATTACTACTCTGCTGTTGATGCTTATGAAGAAGCCATTAAATATAACCCAAAATATGTTGTTGCTCGAATGAACTTAGGTATTATTCAAGCTGAAAAATTAGGAAACTTTGATGCAGCAATTGACCAATACAATACAATCATAAATACAAGATACCATATTTGGGCTATACCTCTTATTTTCAGTAACAGAAGAAGTTCTAAAACAAATAAAGGTCTTGCTTACTACAATATGGGACGTGCATATAGAGAAAAAGCAATGTATTTGCCAGATGAACAAAGAAATATGACAGTTACATTATTATTAAAATCTGCTGATGCTTATGAAAAGGCTTGTAAAATATTGAAGAAAAACTCTGATGCAAGATACAATTTGGCACTAGATTATCATTTACTAGGTAATTATAGAGATGCAGGTAAAAACTATTGTAAGGCAATAGAACTTGCTCCAATGAACTACGAAGCACATTACAACCTTGCAATACTTCTAAGAAGAATGAAACGTTTCAAAGCATCTTTAGAAGAACTTGAAAAAGCATCATTGCTTATTTCAACATCAAATACTACTGTTAATGCAGAATATATTTTTGGTATCCTTGCAGATGTATCTCATTCATACATTGATTTTAAATATGATCCATTGTACAAAAAATTGTACGAATCAGATACAGATAACCAAGAAGTAACACCTACAAAATGGAATAAAAAGAAAAAACATAAAAAGAAAGACGAAGATGTTCAATCATTTGTAGATGATAGAGGCAAAATTAAATCAACAGATGATTTAGATAAATATATTATGAGAAATATGAGCAGATGTGCAGGCTATTCATATTTTAGGAACGAAAGCAATGAATATTAAAGATAATTTTTTAATATACAAAATTTTTAATACAATTTGTACGAACAACAATATTGAAAATCTTGATGAAGATTTGAAACTTGTTTTTTCTGATTATTACGATATTTCAGAAATAAATATTTTATATTTTGATAAACAAATAAATAAACTAAAGATTGTTGTTAAAGATTTTGAACTAGCAGAAGACTACTATTCAGAAGAAAAACTAAACAATTTAAATAACATCTACGAAAAACTTTTAACTAGTAACTATGTTTTAAATGATGATATTTCGCTACCTGAAGATGTTTTTGATACAGAAAATGTTATTGTTAAAACACTTTCTATACCTTTGAAATATGAATCAGAAACTATTGGTATTTTAAGATTTAAATTTAAAAATAAAGTAGATTTAAAAGAAGAAGATTTAAAATTCTTTGAAATTTTTAGTTATAATCTATCATTAAAAGTTCAAAATATTGTTTTATCAAAACAACTAGAAATAAATTCATCTTTCTATAAATCAATGAAAGACATAGCAAAAATTATAGAAACACAATATGATTTTCAATACATAATTCCATTGATTGGTGAAATGATAGACAAATTTGTAATGAATCATTTAATCTATATCTTTGTAAAAAAAGATGATAAATACACATTATTTTGGCCAGGGGCTTGTTGGAATAAAAAAGTATATGAATTAATATCTGAATTAGACGAGAAAAAAGATATTATAATATCTGAAGACAAAAAAACAGGAATATTTCCACTTGTTAGTGAAGAAAATATAACTGGTTGTATAGTTGCACACAGTACTATTGATAAATTAACAAATGATGAAATTAATTATATTTCAGAATTAACAAAACAATCTTCTACAACAATTGAACGTGCAAACGTATATTCAGAAATATTGAAAAATGCAACAATGGACGCTTTAACAGGATTAAATAATAGAAGACAGTTTGAAATTCGTTTAAAAGAAGAATATTCAAGTGCAAACAGACAAAATACACCACTTTGTGCAATTATGATTGATATAGATTTCTTCAAAAAATTCAATGATACTTACGGTCATGCTATTGGTGATACAGTATTAAGAACTACTGCAAGCGTAATAAAAGAACAATTAAGAGAATATGATATTCCATCTAGATATGGTGGTGAAGAGTTTTGTATATTATTACCACAAACTAATATTGATGAGGCAAAAATTGTTGCAGAAAGACTTAGAACTTCTGTAGAAAATAAAAAAATTGAAATTCAAACAAATAAAAATGAACAAATTAAACATATAAGTGTTACAATAAGTGTAGGTTTAGCCCAACTTGATATAAAAGATATGGCAGATGACCTATATATGAAAGCCGATAGGGCTTTATATGAAGCAAAAGAACAAGGCAGAAATAGAGTAGTTGTTTATGAAAAATAATGAATATTCAAAATTATGCAAAACAATAGATGATACAAAACAATTAGCAAAAAGATTTGCAGAACTAGCAAAAGATGGTTGTTTTGTAAGTTTATATGGCGATATTGGTGCTGGAAAAACAGCATTTGTTAGACTTGTTGCAGAAGCACTTGGTATAAAAGAAAAAGTAACAAGCCCAAGTTTTACTATATTAAATGAATACCACACAGGTGAAATACCAGTTTATCATTTTGATTTATATAGATTAGAAAATGCCGGTATAAAAACTATTACTGATGAATTAAGAGAATATTCAGAAGGTAAACAATTAACATTTGTTGAATGGGCAGAATTTTCTCAAGGAGAAGTTCCATTTGATAGAATAGACATAAACGTAACCTATGATGATAATGATAACAGATGTTATACATTTAAAGCAGAAGGTGAAGGTAAACAAGACATTATTGAAGGATTAAAAAAATGCTAATACTTGCATTTGATACTTGCTTAGATAAAACATACGTTGTATTAAGAACAGAAGACGATATAATATCATCTGATACGATATATTCTGATGATAAAAACTATCATTCTGCTTATTTAATTTCTACTATTAGAAATATTTTAAGAGATAGCAAAAAAACACCAAAAGATATTGATGCAATTGCAATAAACGTTGGACCTGGAAGTTTTACAGGTATAAGAGCCTGCACAACTGTTGCAAGAGTAATGGCTCAACAATTGAACTGTAAAGCAATTGGTATTTCATCATTAGAAATTTTATCAAGAGCAGACAAAGATAATTCTATCGTAGCATTAGATGCAAGAAAAAATAAAGCATATTTCTACGATAAAAAATTGTACGGTGCTGTAGAATTAGAAAAAGTTGATGAACTAATCAAAGGTAGAAAAGTTATCACAGATGATAGATTAATAGAAAGATTTAGACTAAATGCCTCTGAAGTTGTTTCATACCAAAAAGCAGGCTTTGAACTTGGTGAAATCCTATCTGAAATAGCAGTAGAAAAACTTAAAAATGATGAAGGAAACTGGGCAAAAGTCCTACCTCTATACATTCAACCACCACCAGTAAACGTAAAATAAATTACTTAACTGTAATATAAAATTTATAAACTAAATCTAATAATTCTTTATTGTTTGACAAATCATCAAACATCTCTTTCATGATGTCTTCTTTTGATTTGAAATGTTTAACCATATATAAATCATTAGGAGTTACACCTAAAACATTCGCTATTTTCAATAAATTTTCAGGCGTTGGTGATGATTTACCAGTTTCAATATTACTTATATTGGCTGTACCAATATCAACCAATTCTGCAAAAAAATCTTGCGTATAACCTTTTGATTTACGCAATTCTTTAATACGTTTTCCTAATAATTTTTTAAATTCACTCATTTAATATAATTTAAAATATAATATTCAAAAAATTAAATAATCTATACATTATATTTTTATATTATATATTGTTTACAATATATAATATAAAAATA
>JBNMJS010000013.1:0-28413 GCA_050873965.1 Cyanobacteriota bacterium
AAACAGAGGGTACTCAATTAGAGTACCCTATTTATTGTTTATTCATTATTTTTTTTAAATGTAATTTCGTCATTTTCAACATCAATTAGAATTTTATCACCTCTAATAAACTTATTAGAAAGTATTTCTTTTGATAATGGATTTTCAACCAATTGCATAATTACACGTTTTAATGGTCTAGCACCATATATTGGATTAAAACCACGTGTTGCAAGCAATTCTTTCGCATCATCTGTTATTGTTAATTCCAATTCTCTATCTTTCAATAAAGATTTTAGATGTTCCATTTGTATATCAACAATAGCAGATAATTGTTGTAAATTAAGGGCTTTAAAGAATATTGTTTCATCAACCCTATTTAAGAATTCAGGTTTGAAACGTTCTCTCATAATTTGCATTACTTTATCTTTAGTTGATTCAAAATTACCTTCAGATAATGTAGCATTCAAAGAATCTTCAAGAATAATTTCACTACCAATATTACTTGTCATAATGATAACAGTATTTTTAAAATCAACTGTTCTACCTTTAGAATCAGTTAATCTACCATCATCAAACAACTGTAACATGATGTTGAATACATCAGGGTGAGCCTTTTCAATTTCATCGAATAATACAACAGAATAAGGTTTTCTTCTAACGGCTTCAGTTAATTGACCACCTTCTTCATATCCAACATATCCTGGAGGAGCACCAACTAACCTAGCAACGTTATGTTTTTCCATATATTCACTCATATCTATTCTTATAAGTGAATCTTCATCATTAAACAAGAATTCTGCTAAAGCTTTTGCTAATTCAGTTTTACCAACACCAGTTGGACCTAAGAATATAAATGTACCAATAGGTCTGTTAGGATCTTTCAAGCCTGAACGAGCACGTCTAATAGCATCTGAAACTGTTTCTACTGCTTCATCTTGTCCAATCAAACGTTTATGTAGATAATCTTCCATTTTAAGAAGTTTTTCCATTTCACTTTCAACTAATTTGCTTACAGGAATTCCAGTCCATTTACTTACAATTTCAGCAATATCATCTTCATCAATTTCTTCTTTTAGAAGTTGATTTTTTGATTTATCTTTGCCTTGCATTGAAGTTAATTGTTTTTCTAATTCTAGTAATTTACCATATTTAAGTTCTGCTGCTGTTTGCAAGTCTGTGTTTCTTTCAGCTTCTGCAATTTTAGTTTTAACTTGGTTAATTTCATCTTTAATAGCAGCTTCACCAGTAATAGAACTTTTTTCTGCTTCCCATTGAGTTTTTAATTTAGAAACTTGTTCTTCTAGTTTATCAATTTCACTAGTTAATTTATCAATTTTTGCAATTGATTCAGGGTTAGTTTCTTTTTTCAAGGCTTCTCTTTCAATTTCTAATTGAATTTTTTGACGAAGCATTTTATCAATTTCTTCTGGCATAGAATCTATTTCGATTCTTAAAGATGAAGCAGCTTCATCAATTAAATCAATTGCTTTATCTGGCAAGAATCTATCTGTAATATATCTATCAGACAATTTTGCAGCAGCAATTAAAGCACTATCAAGGATTCTTATACCGTGGTGTACTTCATATTTTTCTTTTAAACCACGAAGAATACTAATAGTATCTTCAACGCTAGGTTCATTAAGCATTATAGGTTGAAAACGTCTTTCAAATGCAGGATCTTTTTCAATATATTTTCTATATTCATTTATAGTTGTAGCACCTATAGTTCTTAAAACACCTCTTGCTAGCATTGGTTTTAATAAGTTTCCAGCGTCCATTGCACCGTCAGTAGCACCTGCACCTATGATTGTATGTATTTCATCAATAAATAATACAATTTGTCCGTTTGAGTCTTCTACTTCCTTTAAAACTGCTTTTAAACGTTCTTCGAATTCACCTCTAAATTTTGCACCAGCAACTAAGCCACCCATGTCTAATGCACATAGTTTAACATCTTTCAAACTTTCTGGTACATCACCTCTAATAATACGTTGTGCTAAACCTTCAACAACGGCAGTTTTACCAACACCAGGTTCACCTATCAAGATAGGGTTATTTTTTGTTCTTCTATTTAAAACTTGTATGATACGACGAATTTCTTCATCTCTACCTACAACAGGATCTAATTTACCCTTTTTTGCAAGTTCTGTTAAATCTGTAGAAAATTTCGCAAGAGCTTGCATATTTTCTTCAGCATTTTTATTATCCACTTTTTTGTTCCCCCTAATTTTTTTCATAGCATTTAATACTTGTTTATCAGTAACATTATATGCTTTAAGTAATTTTTGAATACTACTATCCATCAAATTAGTCATGGCCAATAGTATTGATTCAATACTTATAAACTCATCTTTAAAATCATTAGATTGTTTTTCTGCAATATCAAGTATTTTTTGAGTGTCATCAGATAAATATATTTGACCATTTGATGGGATATTTGATAATGTAGGATATGATTTTATTTGATATACAACTGCTTTAATAAAATCTTCGTTTAATAGTTTTAATTCTTGTAAATAGTCTTTTGCTATACCATTATCTTGAATCATAGCTAACATAATATGTTCAGGCTGAATTTGAGCATTTTTATATTTGTTCATTAATGCACCTGATGCGAATAATATCTCTTTTGAATAATTCGTTAATTTTTCAATATCTACCATAAATTACACTCCTATTTATATTATTATTGTAAACTATTTTATAAGAAAGTAACAAAAATTAACGTTTATTTAATATTTTGTCAAATTTTAATATTTATGAGCATTTTTTATGTAGTTAGTAACATGGAATTCATTAATATTGTAATAAAAATTTATTGTGCTAGAATACAATAAGTGATAAGGAAATTTTAATGACTAAATTTTACCTAACAACTGAACATCATCATTCACATAGCAACCCGAAGGGGCTATGGATTTTGATGTAGTCAGTTTCCGCTAAAATAGTTTCTTCGGGAAAATTTGTTTGTGGAGAAATTATTTTACTAAGGAGAATCATTAAATGTCACTATTAATAAATACTATTTCGGCTATAGGTAACAATAGCAGTATCTACCCATTACTTGTACGTGATTGTGGTATAGAAGTTCCTACAAAAATTGTTCAAACATATAATCAAAACAAAAAGGAATCTCCAGTACTAGCAAAACACGCTACTAGAGAACGTACTCTTGATGAATATACTACAACAGCAGCATGGGTTGGTGGTGTACCTTTGGTTGAATATGGTTTCAATAAAGCCTTGTCTTTAAAAGGATTAAATGGTGGCATTAACTATAAATTACTAGAAAATGACGAGAAGAAAAAAGGTAATATACAACAAAGTTTAGATATAAATATCAAAAAATTTAAAGATAAAGCCCCTAAAGAAGTTGCTGAGCTTGAAAAAATAAAAGCAAATAAACAATTATTTAAGAACTTTACTGTCGCAAAATATGCTACAGCACTTGCTGTACCAATTGCGTTAATGGGTGTTATTATTCCAAAAGCGAATTTCATGTTAACTTCTTATTTAATGGATAGAGATGCTAAAAAAGGTTTGTTGCCTGAAAAATATTTAAAAAATAAAAAGTCCTTAAATATTCTTTCTACAGAAAAAGATGTTGAAGCTAACTATAACAAACTTTATAAGACTTCTAACAATCCTCAATTTGCATCATTAAATTCTTTAAAATTAAACAATAAAACTTCATTTACAGGTTTTTCATCATTTATGACTGGTTTATCACACCAACAAAAAATGGCTGCAACAGATGGTGGATATGCAATTGGTAGAGTTGCAACTGCAAGAAAGAAAAATGAAGCAATAGAAAATGGTATCAAGATGTCTGCTATGATGTACTTAAACTTTGTAGCACCAAAACACATTGAAAAAGGCCTAGATTTCGTTACTAACAAACTATTTGGAGTAAATCCATCTTTAGATCCTAAAATAATGGCTAATAAGAGATTTTTAGTTCAAGCACGTTCTAACAAGCTAGAATTACCAAAATCACAAGAAGAAGTATTAGACTTTTTAGACACAAAACCTAAATCAATATTTGCTAAAATTGTATCAAAAAACGGTGATGTTAAATACTTAAAGAATGGTGTTAGAGATCCAAGATGTTTTGTTGATACAGAAAAAGTATTTAAATTATCAACACAAATGAATGAATTTGCTACAAATGCAAGAAACTCTGGTGATGTTAAAAAATATGCAAAGAAAGCGTTAAAAGCAAAATCTGCTAATATTGCAGCAAATATTGCAATAAGTAGTACATTACTTGCTGTTGCTTTACCACAAGCATTATTTGCACTAAGAAAGACATTATTTGGTTCTGATGTTGATCCTGGATTAGTTTAAACTTATTCAGGCATCAAAACAGAAATAACTGCATTGTTGATATTTAGATACCTTTTTGCAGCATCTTCAATGTCTGATACTGTAATATCATTTACTATGTCTAAATAATCAGTTACTAAGGATAAATCATCACAAACTGTCATATAGTAACCAATATTTTCACCTATTTCAGAAACTGTTTCAGCATTTGATGCAAATCTTGATTTAATTTTCTTTTTAGCTTTAATCAATTCATCTTCAGAAATAGTTGTTTTAACTGATTCTATTTCTTCTTTTACAAGTTGAATAGCCTTCTCTTTATATTCAGGTTTAAAATTACCTTGAATAAAGAAGTTGCCACCATCTCTAAAGATATAATGTTCAGAATCAATCATATTAAATATTTGTTCTGGTTGTTTTTCAATTAAGTTTTTATATAAACGAGAACTTGCACCTTCACCTAATATAATTGATAACATATCTAATAAAATACAATTTTTAATGTCATTAGCTTGTGCATCAAGGTAACCAAACATTAAAAATGCAGAATTTATACATGCAGTATTTTCAATATATTTTGTTTCTTGTGTTGGTTTATCAATTTCATATACACGTTTTGGAGAATTTTTTCTATCACCAAAATCAAATAATTTTTCAATTTTATTTAATACTTCTTCATGATTAAAATCACCAACAACAATAGTTGTCATATTAGCTGGAGAATAGAATGTCTTGTAATAATTCATAATTTCTTCCTGTTTAACTTGAGAAATTATTTGTGGAGTACCTATAACATCTCTTTTGTAAGGATGATTTGTGTACATTGCTCTGTTTACAGCATTATAAACCTTTGTCCAAGGTTGGTCTTCTCTCATTCTTATTTCTTCAATAACAACGTGTCTTTCACGTTTTACGCCAATATTTTTATCATTCAAATCAAATGGTTCACCAATTTCATGTTTTGGTAATACTGGATCAATCATCATATCGGCATGTAATTCAAGAGCTAAGTTAAAATATTCATTATTTTCGCCTTTAGGTAATGTTACATAATAAAATGTATAATCTTTCCAAGTTGCAGCGTTTACAATGGCACCACGTGACTCTAACATTCTATCGAATTCACCAGCGACATGTTTATGAGTGCCTTTAAACATTAAATGTTCAAGGAAATGTGATATACCATTATTTTTTTCATCTTCGTTAATAGAACCTGTTTTTACCCATGTACTAATGTTAACAAGCCCACCATCTTTTTGTGCTAAAACAATTTTATGCCCATTATCACGTTCATATATTTCTACATCTTGTGGTAAAAACGGATATTTAACTACTGATTTTTTCATTTAACTTCCCTCTCTTGTACTGTTATATTATACCCCAAAATGTATATTAGGTAAATTGTTTAATATACAAACGGTCAATGATAAATAATTCCTTTAATTTTATATTTATTTTTAAGGAGAAATTTATGTGCAAAATAAAAAATATACATGCTAGACAAATCCTTGATTCAAGAGGAATACCGACAATTGAAACAGAAATAAAATTAGAAGATGGTACAATAGCATCAGCATCTGTTCCGTCAGGAAAATCAACCGGACAATTTGAGGCAATTGAATTACTTGATAATTCATCTTCATATTTTGGTAAAAGCGTTGAGAAAGCAATTAACAGTGTTAATAGTATCATTGCAAATAATTTAATAGGAATATCTGTATTAAATCAATATAAAATTGATGAATTATTAAAGAAATTAGATGGTACACAAAACAAATCAAGATTAGGAGCAAACGCAATACTTAGTGTATCAATTGCATGTTTAAAATGTGCTAGCAAGTATTATAATCTGCCATTATACCAATATTTAGGTGGAATAAATTCTTATACTTTACCAGTGCCATTAATGAATATAATCAATGGTGGGCTACATTCTGATAACAATTTATCTATACAAGAATTTATGATTGCTCCTGTGGGTGCTAACAGCTTCTCTGAGGCCTTAGAAATGAGTGTTAGGATATATTATGAGTTAAAAGAATTACTCAAGAAAAATGGATACTCTACAGCAATTGGTGATGAAGGAGGTTTTGCTCCAGAATTAAAGTCAAATGAAGATGCCATTGAATTCATATTAAAATCGATTTTGAAATGTGGTTATATAGATAAAGTCTATTTATGCCTTGATGTCGCAGCGTCTGAACTATATAACAGAAATAACTATATAATAAATGTTAAAGGTAGAAAGAAAATTTTTAATAATCAACAATTAGTTGAATATTATACAACTTTAATTAAAGATTACCCAATTATCTCTATTGAAGACGGTTTAGCTGATAATGATATTGAAGGGTGGAAATATTTGACATATAAATTATCTGATAATTGCCAATTAGTCGGAGATGACTTGTTTGTTACAAATTCAATAAGATTAAAAAAAGGTATAAATGAAAATATCGCAAATTCAATTCTTATTAAACCAAATCAAATTGGAACAGTTACAGAAATGATGCAAACAATAAAAATAGCAAATGAGTATAACTATAGTACTATTATGTCACATCGTTCAGGTGAAACCGAAGACAATTATTTGGCAGATTTTGCAGTTGGATTAAATTGTAAACAAATCAAATGTGGTGCACCAACAAGAGGCGAAAGAATTGCCAAGTATAATCAACTTTTAAAAATTGAACAAATACTTGGCAAAACTTGTATTTATACAGGCTATAACGCCTTTAATATTAACTTAAATTAGTGGCAAAGTGCTAATAATACACCTGCTGCTACAGCTGAACCAATTACACCAGCAACGTTTGGTCCCATAGCGTGCATTAACAAGAAGTTTTGAGGATTGTATTCCAAACCAACTTTGTTTGATACACGTGCTGCCATAGGAACTGCTGATACACCAGCTGAACCAATCAATGGATTGATTTTTTCTTTAGAGAACAAGTTCATAATCTTAGCCATGATAACACCACCTGCAGTTGCGAAACTGAAAGCAAGGATACCTAATACTAAGATAAATAATGTTTGAACTGTCAAGAATTGTTCTGCTGATAATTTAGAACCAACAGATAATCCTAAGAAAATAGTAACAATATTGATTAAAGCATTTTGCATAGTGTCTGATAATCTATCAACAACACCACATTCTTTACATAAGTTACCGAATGCTAATGCACCAAGAAGTGGACAAGCATCTGGTAAGAAAATTACACATAATGATAAACAAACAAGAGGGAAAACGATTTTTTCACGTTTAGAAACTTCTCTTAATTGCTTCATTTGTATTTTTCTTTCTTCGTCAGTTGTTAAAAGTTTCATAATAGGTGGTTGAATAACAGGAACCAATGCCATATATGAATATGCAGCAACTGCGATAGCACCCAATAATTCAGGAGCTAATTTAGATGTAACGAAAATTGATGTTGGACCATCAGCACCACCGATGATACCAATAGCACCAGATTGTGGTAAAGTAAATCCGAATACACAAAGTGCTAATAACAATGCACCGAAAATACCGAATTGAGCAGCACCACCTAAAAGTGCCATTTTAGGGTTAGCAATCAAAGGACCGAAGTCAGTCATAGCACCAACACCCATGAAGATAATCAATGGGAATAGACCTTGGTGAATACCGGCTTCATAAATGATTCCTAAGAAACCATGAGCACCAGCGATATCACATACAGGGATATTAGATAAGAATCCACCGAATGCAATAGGAACTAACAATAATGGTTCAAATTGCTTTTTAATACCAAGCCACATCAAGAATAAACAAATTACTAGCATAATTGGGTGTCCAAATTGATGCATGAATTGTTCAACTGGAGATGTAATTGATGGATCAGCTGAAAGTATCATGTTATAGATACCAGTTGATTGCCATAAATTTTGTAAACCTTCTGATAATATCATCTTATCCCCCTTATCCTAAAGTTACCAATGTTTGACCAGTTTGAACTTTGTCACCTTGAGCAACTAAGATTGATTGAACTGTACCAGCTTCAGGAGCTTTGATTTCAGTTTCCATTTTCATAGCTTCAACAACTAAGATAACATCACCTTCTGCTACAGAATCACCTTCTGAAACACAGATTCTTAAAATATTACCTGGTAATGGAGCTTCAACAGGTTTTCCGTCGCCACTTGCTGCAGGAGCTGCAGAAATACCTTCAGAAACTGCGATATCATAAGCTTTACCATTAACAGTTGCTTTCTTATCACCATCAAGTTTAACAGCATAGTTTTTACCGTTAACTTTAACAGTATATTCGTTACCACCAGCAACAGTTGAAGCTTCTTTTTTAGCTTCATTCTTACGAACACCGATTACACCGTGACCTTGTAAGAACATAATACCTTTATCTTTACATGCTGCAGAAATGAAAATGTTTTCATCATTAACTTCAAGACCAGCATCAACAAGTCTTTTTGTAGCAGCTTCAATACCTTTTGAAGGATCTTTATCATTTAAGTCAACAACTTTTTCAGTTGTAGGTTCAAGACCAAGTTGTTCAGAAGCGATTTTCTTAACTTCTTCATCTGGTTCACAAGGTGTTTTACCGAAGTAACCAAGAACCATTTTACCGTATCCTTCAGCGATTTTTGACCAGTTTCCGAACATAACGTTATTGAAAGCTTGTTGGAAATAGAATTGAGAAACTGGAGTTACAGATGTACCGTAACCACCCTTTTCAACAACTTCTTTCATAGCTGCAACAACTTCTGGGAATCTGTTCATTACGCCATTATCTCTCATCATTTGAGTATTAGCAGTTAATGCACCACCTGGAAGTGGAGAAGAAATAATCATTGGGTTAACAGCTAACGCTTCAGGAGGTAAGAAGTAATCTTTCATACATTCTTTGAAGATTTCTTCTGTTTCTAAGATTTTGTTAATATCAATACCTAAATCGAATTCAGTGCCTTTAAGAGCATGCCACATAGAAACGATATCAGGTTGAGCAGTACCACCAGAAACTGGTTTCATTGATAAATCGATACCATCAGCACCACCACGAAGAGCTGCTAAGTATGCTGCTAAACCAGTACCTGCTGTTTCGTGAGAGTGGAATCTAATATGAGCATCTTCACCCAGAATTTCACGAGTTCTTTTAATTGTCTGATAAACTTTTTCTGGAGCAGAAGTACCAGATGCATCTTTAAATGCGATACTATCGAATGGAATACCAGCATCTAAGATTGAACGAAGAACTCTTTCGTAGAATGCTACGTCATGTGCACCTTCACAACCAATAGGTAATTCCATCATAGTGATTGTTACTTCGTGTTTCAAACCATTATCTTTAATACATTGACCTGAGTAAATCAAGTTATTAACATCATTTAACGCATCAAAGTTTCTAACAGTTGTTACACCATGTTTTTTGAACATTTTAGCGTGTAAGTTGATAATATCTCTTGGTTGAGAATCAAGACCAACAACATTAACACCTCTAGAAAGAGATTGTAAGTTAATGTCTGGACCAACTGCTTCTCTAATTTTATCCATAGTTTCGAAAGCATTTTCATTACAATAGAAAATAGGTGATTGGAATCTAGCACCACCTGCTACTTCGAAATGTCTAAGACCTGCATCAACTGCAGACTTAAGTGCTGGCAAGAAATCTTCTACAAAAACTCTCGCACCATACACAGATTGGAAACCATCACGAAAAGATGTATCCATAACTTTAATATGTTTTTTACTCACTTTTCCGTCCTCTCTTTTAACTTGTGTAAAACATAATTATCAAACTTTTTATAGTATATCCCCAATGAAATATACATTATCTTTATCCGACTCTCTTAATATCAATGAACCGTCATCTGACACATCCATTGCTATTCCCCTATGAACATCACCTAGAACATTTATT
Source organism: Cyanobacteriota bacterium (assembly GCA_050873965.1). Classification (GTDB taxonomy): domain Bacteria; phylum Cyanobacteriota; class Vampirovibrionia; order Gastranaerophilales; family Gastranaerophilaceae; genus UBA2883. The sequence continues at coordinate 10,200 of JBNMJS010000013.1, forward strand.
GAAATGTCTTTACCTAAAAATGATGCTCTGTCAGTATAGAATGATTTTATTGAACTAAAACCTTTTTCTATAAAATTATCATACAACAAAAAGAACTTAGTACAAAGTTTTTTTATAAACTCAGTCTTATCAACAATTTGAGCAGTTTCAGATAAAATTGAAGTTGCTGGTTTATCAATTTTAGCCAATTTTTCATTAGGGGTATTAAGATTTACACCTATACCAAGTGCTAAACCTTGAAAAATACCTGCTTGAGTCGTTCCCTCTGATAAAATCCCTGCAATTTTTTTGTTATTAACTAATACATCATTTGGCCATTTAATTTGAGGCTTTAAATTATATTCTTCCTCTAATACATAACATAGTATCAATGATAGATACTGAGTTAAATTAGCATAAATAGGATTCATATCCTTGAATGGTTTTAATACAAACGTTAGATAAAGATTTTCATCTCCTGTATCAACCCAAGTTCTACCCAATCTACCATGTCCTGATATTTGTCTATCAGCATAAACAACAGATTTGTCGTTTAAGTTCATAATGTTATTTTTAGCATATTCGTTCGTTGAACCAATTTCTTCTAAATGAATTATTTCCATAAACTAATTATAACAAAAAGACCTCATTCGTAATGAGGTCTTTTTACAATATTAAGATATTTTTCTATGCATTAAATGACATACCAGATACTGACATAGAATTTGCATTTGATGATGCACTATTTTGAGTATTGGTTGAAGCTTGTTCTACATTAGAAAAGCCAAAAGAATGAGCCATTTTTTCTGTAGAATCTTTCATGTTCATCAAATCTTCAATAGAACCGTTTTGTTTTTTGATAGGTGATGAAACTTTCTTTTCCATCTCAGGCTTTTTTGCAACCCTAGTATCATCAAAATCATCTGTTGAACTACCTGATGATTCTTCAACTAAAACATTTTTTCCGGTAAATGCACCAAAATTAATTGCATTGATTTTCATTTTAAAATCTCCTTTGGTAATAAATTGTATATTGAATGTAATTAAAGTATCACACAAGCAAAAAAAGTAATCAATAAAAATATTATTAAATTAACATATTTTCAAGGTTTTGTGAACTTTTGTAAATTTTTTGACAGCATTTGGTTCATGTTTTTAAAAATTATAGTACAATAGTCCTATCAACTATCCCAAATCTCCTCCCAAGATTATGAAATACTAGCTGCTAAGGCAGCTTTTTTTATGCCTTGACTAAGTTATAGTGTGTTTTTAAATCTATAATTTTTTTGTATGAATAATCAATTTTTTCTCGTAAATCAGAATTCTTTTCTGCTTGTTTAATAACGTGTTCAATAACATTTAAAGTTTTATCATCAGAATTTCTATATATAAACATATTTAAACCTGCATTTATTCCCATAATACAAGCTTCTTCCATTCCATACTTCATAACACCATTCATAATCATATCATCTGACATAATTAAACCGTTATAATTCAGTTTGTTACGCAAATAATCTATGCAATTCTTGCTTAATGAAGTTGGTAATTCATCTTTGTCAAAACATGTACAATGCAAATGTGCGACCATAATTGCATCAACGCCATTGTTAATTGCATGTTTAAAAGGTTTAATATGAACATTTTCCATTTCTTGCATTGACAAACATATCAATGGTAATTCTTTATGAGAATCTTTTGATGCATCACCATGTCCTGGAAAATGTTTTACAACAGGAATTATGTTATTTTTCTTATATACATTAGCTACTATGTCATAACCTTGACACACATCATCAACTTTATTAGAAAATGCACGTTCGCCTATAATTGGATTTAAAGGATTAGAATTAACATCAATGCATGGAGCAAAATTCATATTGATGCCATAAGAATTCAATTCATTTGAGATAACTTGTGTTTGTTCAGATAAAAACTTTTCACCTTTTTCAAAAGCAAATTTAGGTGACAAATATCTTTCATGAATATTTTCTGTGCGTTCTACACGTCCACCTTCTTGATCAATTGATAAAAATAATGGTAACTTTGCTTTATTTTTAATTGAGTCAATTAAAGATGTAAATTGACTTTTAGATTCAATATCTCTTGTAAAAAATATAACCCCACCAAGACCTTGTTCTAATGGTAAATCAAGATTACCAGTCCCAAGAATAAACATTTGATAAATTTTTTCAACATCAACCATAACATCTATAATATTACAAAAATCATTTTTTATATATAAAAAAGAAACCGACCGGTGGAGGTCGATTCCTTTTATTCTTATTGATATTACTATTATAATCACAATCAAAATGACTATTATTTGATACCGTAGTGACCCATACTGTTTTGGATACCATCTGGTAATTTTTCCTTCGCTGCATCTCTGCGTTGTTCCCAAAGAGTGATAAGCGCATCGTTTGTTGTTTGTTCTGCTTGAAGGTCGCCTTCTTTTTCTGAAATTGGCTCTAATTGAGCATTTTCTTGAGCTTCCAATTTTTCTTGGTCAGCTTCTAAGGCATTTTGAATCAATGTTTGAAGTATTGATTTAGCTTGTGATGCTGCATTTGATAATGCAGATAACATTGCTTGGTCTTGTGATGTTTTAGAGTTTTCACTAGCACCATTTGCAACAGCAGTTTGTGCTTGGAAATCACCGACTCTAATAAATTGACCTAGGCTTACGCCACCAACCATACAAGCGTTAATCGCTGATTGTAAGTTTTGTGGTCCCATTGACATTGCAGATGAAATATTAGAAGACATCAAGTTACTCTTTTGAGTATATTGATTTTCTAATCTTGATTTTTGTTTAGAAAATACTGATTCCATCTTTGAGATACGTTTCGTGTATCTAGCAATCTGATCATTAAGACGTATACCAGTACGTGTTAATAGATTGCATTGGCGATTTGCTCTTTGATATTCATATTGTAAAAGCAAAAATCCCATTTTTTAATATCTCCGTGTTTTGTATCCTCGTATTTATATAAAGTATTTTTGTTTTTGAAAATTGCCTTTTTTGTTATATATCTCTTTACATTTCGTTACAAACACGCAAAAACCAGTAATAATAAGAAAAAATATTTGATTAAAATATCAAAAATTACTATAAAAAAAATAAATTTTAGCAATTACATGCAATTAATTTTTGAAAAATTTTCAAAATTTACTAAAATTTTTAATTATTAATTTGAAAATATATATCTTTAAGTCGTTTTTTACTAATATGAGTGTATAATTGAGTCGTTGCTACGTCACTATGACCTAACAATTCTTGAACAACTCTTAAATCTGCTCCATTTTCTAACAAATGAGTAGCAAAAGTATGTCTTAATGTGTGAGGGGATATTTCTTTATTAAGAGTTTTACCTATAGAATGAATAATTCTATAAACATCTTGCCTTGTCATATCACGTCCATTATCAACAAATAACAATCTGTTTGAAGTGATATTGTGTTTTAACAACAAATTTTCTCTATAATCTAAATACTCTTTAATCGTATTTAAAGCATAATCACCAAAGGGTACAATTCTTTCTTTTGCACCTTTACCATAACATAATACTTGCTGTGCTTTTAAATTGATGTTATTGATATTCAAATTACACAATTCAGAAACTCTTAGTCCACAACTATATAAAAGTTCAACAACGATTTTTTCGGTGATTGTCAGGTGTTCTTTCATAATAGTATTTATTTCTGCAATAGATAAAATCTTTGGTAAGTGTTTTGGTAGTTTTGCAGGTTCAATACTAGATATAGGATTCGCTTTTGAATACTCATTTGCACACGCCCATTTAAAAAATGATTTAATTGCAGAAATTTTTCTAGATATGCTTGATGGTGCAATATTTTTTTCTCGAAGTTCCATAATAAACGCACTTACATGCAAACGTGTAACAAGATTGATATCACTAACAGCACAATAATCTATAAATGAACCAATATCACGTCTATATGCTTGAATGGTATTGCTAGATAGACCCTTCTCTATATCAATATATTCTAAAAATTCTGACAACAAATCATACATATAATCATTTTAGCATTTTTATGATTATAAACATTATCTAAAAAAAGGAATTTACATTGTATCGTAGAAAAATTTTTTGTAATATAATCATATAAAATATATTTTAGAATTGGAGAGAATTGTGAGCAAAAAATTTCATTTTATAGCAATTGGTGGAGTAGGAATGAGTGGATTAGCAAAATTTCTTATTCAACAAGGCTATACAGTTAGTGGTTCAGATGTCAATGATAGCAAGTATGTAAAACAACTTAAAGAAATGGGAGCAACTGTTTATATTGGACATTCAAAAGATAATGTACCTAAAGATGCGACCGTAATAGTAAGTTCTGCTATCCGTGAAACTAATCCGGAATTAAAATTTGCTAGAGAAAATGGACTTACAGTATATCATCGTTCTGATTTATTAGCAGAAATTTCAAAATCTGAAAAATGTTTTATTGGTTTTTCTGGTACACATGGGAAAACTACAACTAGTGGTATGGCATCTTACATTATGTCTAAAGCAGGATTACATCCATCTTATGTCGTTGGTGGAATTATTCCAGAATATAACACTAATGCAAACTATTCTGCTGATGGTAATAATTTTATAGCAGAACTAGATGAAAGTGATGGAACAATAGTTAAATATTCACCAAATATTGTTGTAGTTAATAACTTAGAACCAGACCATTTAGATTTTTATAAAAATGGTATGCAATCATTGTTAGAAACTTTTGAAAAATTCTTATCTAATCTAAGACCAAATGCAAAAGTTTTGATTAATAATGACAATAGTGGTGTAATGCAATTAAAAAAAGCAAATGAATATATCACTTATGGCTTAAATAATGCTGATTATACTGCAAAGAATATTTCTTATAATCATGGTTACACCACATTTGATGTTTATTACAAAGATGAATTATTAACAACGGTAAAAATAATTTTACCTGGTGCTCACAATGTATATAATGCATTAGCAGTTTTAGCAGCATTACATCAAGATAATATTGATGTTAAACTTGTTGCACAATTTTTTGAAACATTCACTGGTATGGGACGACGTTTCCAAAAAGTTGCAGAAATAGATAATATCGTTATTTATGATGATTATGCCCATCACCCAACAGAAATTAAATCTACATTATCAGCAATGAAATCTTTTACGAATAAAAAAGTTGTGGCTGTATTCCAACCACATAGATACTCTAGATTACAAAGTTTGTGGAACGATTTTAAAGATTCATTAAAATCTGCTGATAGAATAATTGTAACAGATGTTTTTGCAGCCTCAGAAGATAAAATTGAAGGTATAAATTCAAAGAAATTTTCTGAAGAATTACCAAATTCTGAATATATGGCAGGTGATATGGACAGTGTTGCAAAACAATTACTTCCTACATTAGATGATAATTGTGTTGTAATAGGTTTAGGTGCTGGAACGATTACTAACCTTGCAAAAGGACTTAAAAAAGCGAAAGAGGAATTATAGTGGAAATTGAAGTAAAAGAAAACTATGAAATAAAAAATCTTACTACTTTTAAAGTTGGTGGAAATGTTAAACAAATATACTTTCCTGCTAATCAACAAGAGTTTGTATATTTATTAAAGACAATAAAAAATCCACTAATTCTAGGTGGTGGTTCTAATGTTATATTTTCATCACAAGGTTATGACGGAGTAGTTATTTCAACAATAAAAATGTCTCAAATCTTTGTTAGAGGAACAAAAATAATTGTTGAATGTGGTGTGAAAGGACCTTTTGCTTCTCAAACCGCATATAATTCAAGTTTAAGTGGGTTTGAATTTATGATTGGTTTCCCTGGAACTCTTGGTGGAAATATATTCATGAATGCTGGTGCCCACGGTCAAAATATTTCTGACACATTTACAAAAGCGTGTCTATACGATTTAAAAACAAAAGAAGTTGTTTATTTTGAAAAAGAACAAATGCAATTTGGATATAGAACTTCTATTTTACAAAATGGTCGTTATATCTTGCTAGGTGCTGAATTTGATTTAAAGAAAAATTCACAAGAAACAATAAAAGAATTGATGGATAGAAATTTAGAATTTAGAAAAAACATTCAACCATCATTAGCAACACCAAATGCTGGTAGTGTATTTAAAAACCCAGAAAACGATTCTGCTGGTAGATTGTTAGATAAAGCAGGAGTAAAAAGTTTTGAGATTAATGGTGTAAAAGTTTGGGAAAAACACGCAAACTTCATTGTTAACACAGGTGATGGTACATCAGAAGATATCTTAGAATTAATTTACAAAATGTACAAACAAGTTAAAGACACTTATACTATTGAATTAGAACCAGAAGTTCGTTTTATAGGAAAAAGAACAAAACGTGAGGAAGAAATATGCAAACAAATTTACAAGACAAAAATATCAAAATAGCAGTTTTATGTGGTGGATTTTCATCTGAAAGAGAAGTTTCACTTCGCTCAGGTAAAAACTGTTTAGATGCATTATTAAGACTTGGATATAAAAATGCTAAATTAGTTGATGTTACAGAAAATATTGCAAATGATTTAAAAGGATTTGATGTTGCATATAACGCATTACACGGAAAATATGGTGAAGATGGTTGTATTCAAGGTTTGTTAGAAATTCTTAAAATACCTTATACTGGTTGTGGTGTAATGGCTAGTGCAATTGGTATGAACAAAGAATATACTAAAAAAGTGCTTAGAGATGCTGGTTTACCACTTATTAAATCAGTTTGCGTATCAAAAGGTGATAATTTATTTCAAAAAACAGAAGATTTAGTATATCCATTTATGGTTAAACCTGTTTGTGAAGGCTCTAGTTTCGGTATGAGTAAAGTAAACACTCAAGATGAACTAGTCAAAGCCATTTTTGATGCATCTAAATTTAACCAAGATATTTTAATCGAAGAATATAAAGTTGGTGTTAATGCTACAGTAGGTGTTTTAGAAAAAGACGGTGAACCTTTTGCAACTGACATTTTGGAACTTCGTCCTCATAACGAATGGTACGATTACGAAGCAAAATACACAAAAGGAATGACAGATTTTATTCTTCCTGCTGAAATATCAGAAGAAATGACAAAGGCTGTAAAAGAAGCTGCAATTAAAGCATTTAGAGCATGTGGATGTAGTGGTGTAAGTAGAGTCGATTTCTTAATCTCTGATGATATACCTTATATTTTAGAAATTAACACAAGCCCAGGAATGACAGATACAAGTGATTTACCAGCACAAGCTGCTTCTATGGGTATATCTTATGATGAATTAGTAGAACTTACATTGAAAAGTGCAGGTTTAAATAAATAATGTCAGATGAAAACAACATAAACAACGATAATAATTTGTACGATGATAACGCTGATTTTGAAGAAGATGATGAAAACAAAGTCAGTCGTTTTCAACGTGATAGAAGAATAAAACAAGCACAATTAAAACGTCAAGTAAGAAAATCAAAACATAATATTCAATTATTGCTTTTCTTTTCAAGATTGTGCTTAATAGTATTCTTAATTGGTTTGTCGTATTGTATTGTTAAATTAAAATATTGGCGATTAAATCCTCATGCGTTTGATAGTATAAATAATACTTCTATAAAGATTGAGAATAATTATATTGTTCCATCTGATAAAATATTAAAAGCAGTTCAAGAGAATAGCGTACCAACTTGCCCTATTTTCTTAATGAAAACAGAAGATATAAAAGCATCAATAATGAAAATTGCTCCTATCCAAGATGTTTATATTAAACGTTTTTGGTTGCCAGCAAGAATAGAAATTTTGGTACAAGAGCAAGAACCAGCAATAACAATTGCTCCAAATGAAAACGTTCCGCCAATTGCTTTTTATACCAAAACCGGTAAACTTATTGGTAGGGCATATTTACCACTAAATCCAAGCTTTAAAACTGTGAAAGTTTTGACTTATGGTACTTGTGGAAATTCTGCAAAATTTGACAAAGAAAAAATAAAATTTATTTTAATGATTGCACGTGATATTGAGCAAGCATCAAAAGAACCTGTACAATATATTGATTTAAGAAATCCTGATGATATTTATGTACAAATACCATCTGTAAAAATCAAGTTAGGTTCTGTTTCAATTGCTACATATCCTGATACATTAAAGAAAATTAATGATTTGCCATCAATATTACCAAAGGTAAAAATTTTAAATAAACACGTAAAATATATTGATTTACGTTGGCAAAACAATTTATATTACATAAAACTGGCTGATTAATACGGAGATACTTATGTTTGAATCATTATCAGAACGATTACAAAATATAATTCAAGATACAACACGTGTTAAAGAATTAACACAAGATAACATGAAAGAAGCACTTCGAGAAATACGTAGAGCATTGCTTGAAGCTGACGTAAACTTGCGTGTTGTAAAATCATTCATATCTAATATAAAAGATAAAGCAGAAGGTGAAGACATTATAAAAGGTGTTAATCCTGCTCAACAACTTATCAAAATTGTTAATGATGAACTTGTTAATATATTAGGTAAAAATGAAGCACCACTTAACATAGAACACAAACCAACATTGATTATGATGTTAGGTTTGCAAGGTTCTGGTAAAACAACTTCTTCTGCAAAACTTGCTGTTAAATTAAAGAAAGAAGGTAAAAATCCTTTATTAGTTGCTTGTGACGTTTATAGACCAGCTGCAATAAATCAGTTAAAAACATTAGCACAACAAATTGATGTTGAATGTTTTTCAATAGATGGTTCTAAAGATGTTACGGAAATAGTAAAAAAAGCAAAAGAATACGCATCTGAGAACAATTATAACGTCTTGATATTAGATACAGCCGGTAGGTTACAAATTGATGTTGATATGATGGCTGAACTATTACTTATTGATAGAATGTTTAAGCCAGAAGAAAAATTATTAGTAATTGATTCTATGGTTGGTCAAGAAGCAGTAAATGTTGCAGAAAACTTTGACGAGCAATTAGGATTAACAGGTATTGTATTAACAAAATTAGATGGCGACTCTAGAGGTGGTGCAGCATTAAGTGTTGCATATTGTACAGGTAAGCCAATCAAATTAACAGGTACAGGTGAAAAACTTAATGCATTAGAAACTTTCTACCCAGAACGTATTGCAACAAGAATTCTAGGTATGGGTGATATTGTTAGTTTTGTTGAACGTGCAAAAGAAGTCATAGATGAAAAAGAAGCAAAAGAATTAGAAAAGAAAATGGAACGTGCAGAATTTTCATTTAATGATTTTCTAAAAATGAAAAAACAAATGAGTATGTTTGGTTCTTTAGACCAAATTATGGGTATGATTCCTGGATTAAACCTTGCAAAAGACCAAAAAGAATTAATTTCTCACGAAGGTGAAAAACAATTCAAAAAAATAGAAGTATTCATTCAAAGTATGACAGAAGAAGAACGAAACAATCCACAATTATTGAATTCTAGTCGTAAACGCAGAATTGCTGATGGTTCTGGTATAAGTATTCATGACATCAACATTTTTGTTAAACAGTTTGAACAAATGCGTGAAATGATGAAAGGTATGAATGGTATGAAGAAAAACCTTTCAAAATTTGCAAAACTAGGTGGAAATCTTGGTGGTAAACTTGGAATGAAGCAAATGATGCAAAATATGAGAAGATTTAAATAAGTAATTATTGAGAAATCTTCAAGTTTGTGTTGTAATAATAAGTATAGTAAGAGATAGAGCATAGTAGGAGCTTGATATGTTAAAAGAAGAAAGAACATTTGTAGCAATTAAACCTGATGGTGTTGAAAGAGGTTTAGTTGGTGAAATTATTACTAGATTTGAAAGAAAAGGTTTTAAAATTTTAGCATTAAAACTACTACAAGTATCTGATGCTCAAGCAGCATCACATTATGCTGAACACGTAGGTAAACCATTCTATAATAGATTGGTTAAATATATTACAAGTGGTCCAATCGTTGCAATGGTTGTTAAAGGTTATAATGCTGTTGAAAGTGTTAGACATATTGTTGGTGCAACAAACCCACTTAACGCTGATGTTGGAACTATTAGAGCTGATTATGCTCAAGTTATGGAATATAACGTTATACACGCATCTGATTGTTTAGATAGTGCTGAAAGAGAAATCGCTATTTACTTTAATGAATTAGAAATCGTTGATAATTGGAAAAACAAAACAGAAGAAATTATTGAAAATGAAGAATCACTCTAATCCAGAATTTGAATATTTTAATTACGAATTAGTTCATATAGATAAAAAAACAGGTGCAAGAGCAGGTATTTTGCACACACCACATGGTGATATTAAAACACCTATATTTATGCCTGTTGGGACTAATTCAACAGTAAAACTAGTTACTAATCATCATTTATATGAATCAGGTGCTCAAATTATACTTGGTAATTCATACCACTTATATTTAAGAGCAGGTGATGAATTAATCGCCAAATTCGGTGGAATTCATAAATGGATGAATTGGGATAAACCTGTTTTAACTGATTCTGGTGGATTTCAAGTTTTTTCTTTAGCACATTTAAGAAAGATTAGTGAAGATGGTGTCGAATTTAGAGATCCTAAAGACGGCAAAAAACATTACATTAATCCAGAAATATCAATGAAAATACAACAAAATATTGGTGCTGATATTATTATGGCATTTGACCAATGTGCTCCATATCCTTGCGATTATGACGAAGCGAAAAAAGCAATGGAACGTACGCATAGATGGTTAGAACGTTGTATTAAAGCAAAAACTAATCCAAAACAAGCATTATTCCCGATTTGTCAGGGGGCTTTCTATGATGATTTAAGAAAAGAAAGTGCTGCATTTGTTTCTCAAATAGATGCTGTTGGCTATGCAATTGGTGGTTTGAGTGTAGGTGAAGATAAAGAAACTATGAATCACTTTATTAATTTTACAGCACCATTACTACCAGCAAACAAACCAAGATATTTAATGGGTGTCGGAACTCCTGAAGACCTTTTAGATGGTATAAAAGGTGGTATTGATATGTTTGACTGCGTTTTACCAACAAGAAATGCTAGACACGGTTCATTCTTCACTTGGAATGGCAAAAAACAAATTAAAAATGCTCAATATCAAGAAGATGCATCACCATTAGATGAGAATTGTAATTGTTATGCTTGTAAAAATCATTCTAAAGCATATTTAAGACATCTTTATAAGTGCAATGAAGGAACTGGTCAAGCATTAATGTCTATTCATAACATTACATTCTTAATCAACTTCTCACAAATGGTTAGAGAAGCTATTTTAGAAGATAGATTTGAAGAATTTTATAAAGAACATTACAATAATTTTATTTAGTTTTTTGTTATTCTTTTATCATTGCAATTGCAATCGCTTTTGTTTTTTCATGTGCAATTGAAATATCAATTGTAATATTTGAATATTCACAATTTAGCAATCTAACGTAAGGTTCACCTAATTCGCCTTTGTAAACTTCTATATTGTTTAGTTTTGAATGTTTTATGCCTTTATACGCCAAGACTTTAATAACGGCTTCTTTAACACAGAATCTTGCACAAAGATGCTCTGCATAATTCTTAAAAGAATAGCAATAATCCAACTCACTAGGAGTAAAAATCTTTTCTAGAAATTTTTTATCCTTTGCTAAATCTTTATTTTCAAATCTTGAAATATCTTCTATATCAATTCCTAACATACAAACCATTATACAACAAATTCCAATAAAAAAAGTAACGTACTATACTAATACGTTACTTTTAAACCTAAAATTATAAAATTTATGATATAATTTATCCTCTTAAAAATCTTACCCAAATATAGATTGATGATAATGCTAATGATACAAACATACATACAAAACCATATTTTAAGTATTGTAAGAATTCAATTTTATGTCCTTTAGATGCTGCCGTTTCTGAAACGATAACATTAGCAGCAGCACCAATAATAGTAAGGTTTCCACCTAAACAAGCACCTAGCGACAAACACCACCATAAAGGTAGAGCAAACGCAGCACCTTTAGCAGCCGAAATTTCAGCAATCATCGGTGTCATAGTTGCTGTATATGGAATATTATCAATAATACCTGATAAAATACCAGAACCCCACAATATAAACATAGATGCTAATGTTTGTGAACCGTGAGTAACATCAATCAGCCATTTAGCCATAATTTCAATACCACCGGCTTTTTCAAAACCACCAATAATAACAAATAATCCAATAAAGAAGAATATTGTGTTCCATTCAACATCATTGAATATCTCATCTGGTTTTTCAAACAATAACAAGAAACTTGCACCAGCCATTGCACAAACACTAGTTTGAATATGTGTAATATCGTGTGTCATAAAACCTAAAATAACTAACAATAATGTTGATAAAGAACGAATCATCAATTTATTATCAGAAATAGTTTTTGAATTATCTAAATTAACAATTTGTTCCATTTTTTCAGGTGTTGTTTTCAAATACTTACCAAACCAAACTGCCATAATTGCAATAACTACACATAAAATAAGAACAACTATACCAGTTAATTCATTAATAAAGTCCATAAATGATAAACCAGCAGCACTACCGATAATAATGTTTGGTGGATCCCCAATCAATGTTGCAGTACCACCAATATTTGATGCTAAAATTTCTGTTATCAAAAATGGAATTGGATTAATTTCTAATTTTTCAGCAATTACAAATGTAATTGGCATAATTAAAATAACCGTAGTTACATTATCTAAAAATGCTGATGCAAATGCCGTAAATAATGCTAAACATACTAAAATCATCTTTGGATGTCCTTTAGTCTTCTTTAACATTTCATTTGCTAACCAACTAAATATACCACTTCTTGCTGTGATACTAACAATAATCATCATTGATACTAATAAGAATATTACATTCCAATCAACGTAATTAATAAAATAAAATTTATCTAACACACCATCAACTTTTTGATTTTGACCTAATAGACCAAATAACAATGTTAATGTTGCACCAGATAATGCAATTGTAACTTTTGGCAACTTTTCAGCTGCAATAAAAATGTAGGCTAAAATTAAAATACACGTTGAAACTAACAGTGCATTAGCCTGCATAAAACTTAAAATACTCCCCATTTATATTTCCTTTCCCGCTAGATTAAAATAAAGTCAATTGTATAATAAACAAGGAATAAATACAAGAAAATGTTTTAACGTGGATTTTGTTGTGTACGTTTTTTACGAACTGATTTAGAATTTTTCTTTGCAAACTGTTTAGGTGCTTGATTAAACGCAGTTTGAACTCTTTTTACAGTATAAACTTCTGGCATAGCTTGAAGACTGTTCATAACTTGCTTAAGAGTTTCAATATTATCAACTTCTAAACCTAATTCAATAATACCCAATTTGTTATGTCTAGATTTCACATTTGCAAATACAATATTTGTATTATTATCTGAAACTGCAGAGATAATATCTTTTAACAAGCCTTGTTTTTCAGCAGTTTCAATTCTTATACTTGTTGTGTAACGTTTGTCGGTAGAAATTCCAGACCATTTAATATCTAACAAACGTTCAGGTTCTATATCATCAAGTGTTTTGCAATCTAATCTATGAATAGAAACACCTTTTGAACGAGTAACAACACCAACAATAGGTTCTCCCGGAATTGGTGAACAACATCTAGCAAAAGAGTATAACATACCCTCTAAGCCTTCAATATCTTTCTTTTTAGAATATCTATGTTCGTGACCTAATTTAGGTTCTGTTGATTTTTCAGGTTTCCTTAATTTATTAATAATTTTATTTGCTGTAGTTTCACCATAACCCAACGCAGCAAACAAATCATCAATAGAAACATAATTCATTTGCTTTGCGATTTTTTCTAACTCACCATTTTTGATATATTCATCAAAAGTAGCCTTTGTTAATTCGTGTTCTAATGTTGTCTTACCTAATTCAATGTGATCTTCACGTTTATTCTTTTTAAACCATTGACGAATTTTTGAAGATGCTTGTTTAGTTACAACAAAATTCAACCAACCTAACTTTGGTGCTGAAACTTTAGATGTAAGTATTTCAACGATATCACCATTTTTTAATTTTGAATCAAGTTGTGCAATTCTACCGTTAATCAAAGCCCCAACAGTTTTATGTCCAACATCAGAATGAATACGATAAGCAAAATCTAATGGAGTCGCATCTTTTGGTAAATCAATTACATCTCCGTTAGGAGTAAACGCAAATACTTGGTCTGAGAATAAATCTAATTTAACAGAATTAACATAATCAGCAGCATCTGTAGTTTCATTATTATATTCAACCATCTTTCTCATCCAAGAGAATTGCATATCAGAACTAGAATCTGCTTTTTGAGAACCTTTTTCTTTGTATCTCCAATGTGCCGCAACACCATATTCAGCGATTTCATGCATCTGCCAAGTTCTAATTTGAACCTCAAGAGGCTTTTTATTTGGACCAATAACAGAAGTATGTAGTGATTGATACATATTTCCCTTTGGCATTGCAATATAATCTTTAAAACGTCCAGGAATAGGCTTAAATTGAGAGTGTATTAAACCTAATACCTCATAACATTCTTTTTCTGTATCTACAATAACTCTAACTGCTGTAATATCATACAAATCATGAAATGCTACATTTTGACGACGCATTTTATTATAAATACTGTAATAATGCTTTGCACGACCAGTAATTTGAGCATTGATACCACTTTTTTTAACATCATTTGATATTTTTTCAATCAGTAATTTTACAGTCGAATCACGTTCAACTTTCTTTTGAGAAACTAATTGAGCAATTTCATAATACTTATCTGGATGAAGATATTTTAGTGATAAATCTTCTAATTCAGCCTTAATTTTACCAACACCGAGTCTATTTGCTAATGGAGCAAAAATATCTAACGTTTCTTGAGCGATACGCTGTTGTTTTGCGGGTGCCATAAAATTTAAAGTTCTCATATTATGAAGTCTATCGGCTAATTTTAAGAAAATAATTCTAACATCATTAGCCATAGCAATGAACAATCTTCTAAAGTTTTCAGCTTGTCGTTCTTCTTTTGACTTAAATTTTAATTTTCCGAGTTTTGTAACACCTTGAACAAGAGTAAGAACATCTTCACCAAATAATTCTTTCAATTCTTCTGGCTGAGTATCAGTATCTTCCAAAATATCATGCAAAAAACCAGCCATAAGCGTATGTGAATCTGCACGTAAATTAACTAAGATTTTAACAACTTCAACTGGGTGAATAATATATGGTTCTTCAGAAACTCTATACTGACCTTGATGTAATTTCTTTGCAAACTGAAAAGCTTTTTCAATTTGTGCAATATCTTCAGGTGTTCTATGTTGCTCTTCTAACTTTGTTCTTATATCATCAAATAATTTAGATTGATCGTCCATAGTATCTATAATAACGATTTTATAATCTTTTTTCAAGTATTTATTTTTTATGCAAAAATTATTTTTAGACGTTTTATAAAAAATATGCAAGTATCAAACATAATGTTTAACACAAATTATCAAAACAAACCTGTTTTGAATAAAAATAACAATGTTGAACAATCTATAAATAGAACGAATATAGGCATATTCCCAAATTATTACTGTCCAAATATATCATTTGGACGTTCTATAATTGATGATGCAGATTTTCAATATGATTATTATAAAGTCGCAAATGACTTAATTGAAAACAAACTTGATAAATTAGAGTTAACAAAAGATTTAAGTATAAATGAACAAGATAATTTCATAGATAATCTTTTTACAACCGACAAATTAACATTTGTACCTTTTGCAATGGGAACAAAACCTAGTATTCTACTAACGGGTGAATTTCCTTACTTTGAAAATAATGACAAATACGATTTTGTACCGAGAACATTAAACAGTAAAACTAAATCTTCTACTGTTACCACACAGAATATGTTTATCATAAACAAAGAATTAACTAAGAAAACAATTGATGAAAACAAAGAAATCTATACAAAAAGAATGGGCTTAGATGATAATTCATCTGTTGATACAATTTATAAAAAACTAGTGGGAAAAGATAGTCCATTAAAAGAACAACATGGATTTGATGACATCATTGGAATTACATTAGGTTTTTCTCCAATTAATTCTGTATTATTCCAATTAGAAGATAATATACCAGACAAAATATCTTCAAGAAGAAATCCAATCTATCATGCAAAACAATTAGATGAAGCATTTAATAGTGAAAGATCACCTTATGATAATTTTAGTGATGAATTCAAAGAAAATGTACAAGAATCTATTGATTTCATAAAAAATAGAAGTTTTAGAAAAGAAGATTTTACACCAATTGGATATTCATATATACAATTAGCACCAGATGAAGATTTTTCAAACAAACTAATTAAAGATGCACAAATCAATTTAAACAAAGCAAAAGGAATTATTAATAAAAAAGAAGACGAGTAACAAATTACTCGTCTTCTCAAATATGCTTATAATAGTTGCATAATCATAGATTATTCTTTTACATATTCTGCATCAATAACATCGTCATCATCATTCTTTGAAGAACTATCAGATTTTGCATCAGATGATTCAGCCTTAGCACTATCACCATCTTTTTGAACTGCTTCGTAAGCCTTTTGAGAAATGCTAAACATAGTTTGTTGCAATTCTTCAGACAATTTCTTCAAATCATCAGTTGACTTGTCATCATCTAAAGCTTTTTGTAAAGCTTCTTTTTGTTCATTTAATTTCTTAGTATCATCTTCTGAGATTTTACCATCGAAATCTTTAACAAGTCTTTCTGCAGATGAAATTAAAGAGTTTGCATTATTTTTAACTTCAGCACCTTCTTTTTTCTTCTTATCTTCTGCAGCGTTTGCTTCAGCTTCTTTAACCATCTTATCAATATCATCTTCTGTTAAGTTAGAAGAATTTGTAATTGTGATTTTTTGTTCCTTATTAGTAGCTTTATCTTTTGCAGAAACATTAACAATACCGTTAGCATCAATATCAAAAGTAACTTCAATTTGAGGAACACCTCTCATAGCAGGAGCAATACCTTCCAATCTAAACATACCTAATGATTTGTTATCTCTAGACATTGGACGTTCACCTTGTAGAACATTAATATCTACTGCAGTTTGGTTATTTTCAGCAGTTGAGAATACTTGTGATTTAGAAACTGGGATTGTTGTGTTACGAGGAACTAATGGAGTCATAACACCACCCATTGTTTCAATACCTAATGTTAATGGAGTAACATCAAGTAAAACAATATCTTTAACTTCACCAGCCAATACACCCGCTTGAACAGCAGCACCAACTGCAACTACTTCATCAGGGTTAACTGATTGGTTAGGATCTTTACCAGTATATTCTTTAACTAATTGTTGAACAGCAGGGATACGAGTAGAACCACCAACTAATACAACTTCGTTAATATCATTCTTATTCAAACCTGCATCTGATAAAGCTTGTTCAACCGGTTTTTTACATCTTTCTAACAAGTCATAAGATAACTCTTCAAATTTTGCTCTTGTCAAATTCAAATCTAAGTGTTTTGGACCATTTGCATCAGCAGTGATGAATGGTAAGTTAATGTTTGTTTCAACAACAGAAGAAAGTTCACATTTTGCTTTTTCTGCTGCTTCTTTAATACGTTGCATTGCTTGTTTATCACCAGATAAATCCATACCTTCTTGTTTTTTGAATTCTGCACAAATCCAATCCATGATTTTTTGGTCGAAGTCATCACCACCTAAGTGAGTATCACCAGATGTTGAAAGAACTTCGTGAACACCGTCACCAATTTCAAGAACTGAAACATCAAATGTACCACCACCTAAGTCGAATACAAGAACTTTTTCTGAATTATCTTTTTCTAGACCGTAAGCCAAAGCTGCTGCTGTTGGTTCGTTAACGATTCTAAGAACATCTAAACCAGCGATTTTACCAGCATCTTTTGTTGCTTGTCTTTGAGCATCATTAAAGTATGCAGGAACTGTGATAACAGCAGATGTAACTTTTTCTCCAAGATATGAACTTGCATCATCAGCCAATTTTCTTAAAATCATTGCTGAAATTTCTTGTGGTGTATAATCTTTTCCATCAATATTTTTCTTATAATCTTCACCCATGTGTCTTTTAATAGATGCGATTGTTTTATCAGGGTTCAAAATTGCTTGACGTTTTGCCAATTGTCCAACTAATCTTTCACCTGTTTTTGAAAAACCTACGATTGAAG
>JBNMJS010000014.1:0-27380 GCA_050873965.1 Cyanobacteriota bacterium
GGTCTAGAATCAGCAACAACTTTACCTAATCTAGCAGCAAACTCTTCTAATGTAATTTTTTCTAAGGAACTTCTCCACTGTTTAATCTCTTCTTTGCTTAAATATTCAGCCATTCAGAATCTCCTATTCTCTATCCCTTTTCTATATACTGATTTGTGACAATATTAATGTATCATAAAACGATTAAATTAAAACGATATATTTCAAGATGTAAATTTTTATTTTTAAATTTTACAAAAGTACACGGAATTTTAAAACCTAAAAACATCAATTTCATTGACTTTAAGCAATATTTATAAAAATAAAAAAATACATTAATAAATATTATTTTTAAAATTCCAACATAAATGTAACTGGTCCATCATTGACAAGTTCAACGTCCATCATAGCACCGAATACACCTGTACCAACTGGAATATTTTTTTGTTTAATCAAATCAACAAAATATTCATACAATTCATTTGCACGTTGTGGTAATTCAGCCTTATCAAAACTAGGACGAGTACCTTTTTTACAATCTCCTGCCAATGTAAATTGAGATACAATAAGAATTTCACCATTTACATCAAGAATAGATTTATTCATTTTTCCATCTTCATCTTCAAAAATTCTTAATTTACAAAGTTTATCGGCTAACTTATCAGCATTTTGTTCATTATCACCTTTTTCAACACCAAGCAAAATCAATATACCTTGATTAATCTTAGAATACACCTTGCCATCAATAGTCACAGACGCACGTTTAACTCTTTGTATTAAACCTTTCATTATCTTTGCTCCTTACCACTAAGTTGACCACAAGCAGCATCAATATCTGCACCACGCTCAAGCCTTACGGTAACTTTTTTACCTGAATGTTCCAACAAATATTTAAACTTCATTATTTCATTATTTGAAGGTTTCTTATAACCTGTTGAAGTAACATCATTATATGGAATCAAGTTTATATTACATTTCAAATCTTTCAAGAAATATGCCAATTCTTTTGCTGTTTCGACATCAGAATTAAAATCTTTTATCAAAATATACTCTATTGTTATTCTGCGACCTGTTTTTTCTACATAATTCAACAATGCAGGTTTAAGTTTTGATAATGGATATTTTTCTTCTATCGGCATAATTCTTTTTCTAATTTCATGAGTTGGAGCATGAAGTGAAATAGCCAATGTTGATTGCAATTCTTTTTCAGCAAGTTTATTAATCTGAGGAACTATACCACTTGTAGAAATTGTAATTCTTCTTGCACCTATTTGAAAATCATTGTTGAATATTTCTAATGCTTTAAGTACATTATCCAAATTTAATAATGGTTCACCCTGTCCCATAAATACAATATTTGTTACTTTCAAGCCTGTATCACGTTGAATAGTTAAAACTTGTTCAATAATTTCTTGAAAAGTTAGATTTCTAATAAACCCTCTTTTCCCTGTAGCACAGAATGAACAATTTACAGCACAACCAACCTGTGAACTAACGCATGCTGTCAAATTGGCACGATTATCAAAACGCATCAAAACTGTTTCAACACATTGTCCGTCAGGATATTCTATTAAATATTTTAAAGTTCCATCTGAACTTGTTTGTTTAACTTTTATTTTTGTATTAGTAACAACTGCGACTTGTTTAAATTCTTCTCTAAAAGATTTTGACAAATCTGTCATTTCATCAATAGACGAAACAGATTTATGATAAATCCAATTATGTATCTGCTTAGCACGAAATTTTGATGCATGCAATTCTTCTGTAATTTCTGTAATTTCTTTTAAAGATAATCCTGATAATATTTTCATTATATACTTTCTTTATTTAATTTAGATGAAATAACAGAGGCTATAATAAAACCTAACCCTGTTAATCCTGTAACAACTTCTGGTACTACAACAACTGTTGATAAAAACATCAATATAGCCAAAAGTCCTATTGCCCAATGAGCACCATGTTCTAAATATATAAACTCATCTAATGTACCTTCTTCAACAAACATAATAGTCATTGACCTAACAAACATTGCCCCAATAGCCAAACCTATTGTTATTATTATAATATCATGACTCAATGCGAATGCACCTAAAACACCATCTAAAGAAAATGAAGCATCAATTAATTCAAGATACAAGAAACTAATTAACCCAGAAGAAATAACAAATTTATGAGAAGAACATCTATTTTCTTTTTGTTTTTCATATTTTTCATCTAATTCTTCCAATTTTCTGGAAACACTATCTATAACAACATAGGTTAAAATCCCTGCAACACCAGAAATAATTACACTCACCCTAATTGGTGCTGGTTGAAACATTTGCACAACATCTAATACAGCCAATGTAATTAATGTATCAATAATTTTATTACCGGCAATTCTTTTTAATAACTTTTCGATAGGTTTTATCCAATCAACATCTTTTTTAGGATTAAGGAAAAATCCTAAAAATAACATCAACAAGAAAGAACCACCAAAACTAACAATTGGAGCATGCGTTTGATGCAAATAAAATGCATACAATTTCGCATTATGCAATGCAATATCTAATACTTTTAAAATATTTAACTTTGCAAAAATTGAAACAACCAACAAAGGGAATAAAAATCTCATTCCAAAGACAGCAATTGCAATACCCCATGTTATAAAACGATGTCGCCATTTTTCTGTCATCGTTTTTAATTTAGTAGCATTAACAACAGCATTATCAAAAGATAAACTTATCTCTAAAATACCTAACACTAGTGCAATAAATACACAAATGCCACCGCTACCTTGCAAGACATGTTCGCCCCAAAAATATGCTGCTAAAATACCTGCCGCAGTAACGATATATGATTCTTTAAAATATTGCCATTTCATACATCGATTATATATAAAGACAACCTATTTTTCAATCAAATAACTAACCTAAAGAATTTAAAATATTTTGAGCACCATTAATATCAAATTCATATTGGTGAATATCTTTGACAATACGTGAACGAGATTCTTCTGGAGTTGACATAATCTTATCCACAACTTTTGGATCTAAATAATTAAAGAAATCATCTAATTCTATGTTTGGCTTTGTAACACCATTTTTACTAAGTGCTTGTTTCTTTTCAACATTTTCAATGTTAGATTGTTTTCCGGCAGATACTTGTGATTTTAAAGTGTCAATCTCAGAACTATTAACTTTGTTTACTCCAAAGGGATTCATATTTTACTCCTTGTTACACACTTACACTTTTTGAAAGATGAGTGAATATTCTAAATTGCCTTAAATTTTAGATAACTTTACATTTAGTAACATTCATTATAAACACTTACAAACAGTGAATTTACATATTAAAACATAATAATATCTTTCGTATATTATAACAATTTTTTAGAGATTTTCAATAGTTAGCATGCTTATCTAAAAGTATAATTTTAAATTAAAAAGAGGTTAAAAGAAACCTCTTAACCTCTTTTAGAACTGTTTATAAAATTATAAACTATAATTTTTCAGCAACCATCAATGTAGTTTCAGCTAATCTTGTAGAATAACCACATTCGTTATCATACCAAGAAATAACTTTAACCATGTTGTCGCCCATAACTCTTGTTAATAAAGCATCAACTGTAGATGATTGAGAAGAACCGATGTAGTCAGAAGAAACAAGTGGTTCTTCAGTGTAGCATAATACATGTCCATCAGCAGCTTCTTTTAATGCAGCATTAACATCTTCAACAGTAACTTTCTTTTCTGTTTCGAAAACAACGTCAACTAAAGATACGTCTGGAGTAGGAACACGCATAGCGAAACCGTCCAATTTACCTTTTAATTCAGGTAAAACTAATGCAACTGCTTTAGCAGCACCAGTTTTTGTAGGAACAATGTTTAAAGCACCAGCTCTAGCTCTACGAGGATCTTTGTGACCAGCATCTAAGATTCTTTGGTCACCAGTGTATGAGTGAACTGTTGTCATCAAACCTTTAACGATACCGAATTTTTCATTAATTGCTTTAGCTACTGGAGCTAAACAGTTTGTTGTACAAGATGCCATAGAAATAACATTATGTTTTGCAGGATCATATTCTTTTTCGTTAACGCCCAAAACAATAGTTTTGTCTTCATTAGAAGCAGGAGCTGAGATAATAACTTTCTTAGCACCAGCATCGATGTGAGCATGAGCCTTAGTAGCATCTGTGAAGAAACCAGTTGATTCAACAACAACTTCTACACCTAAATCTTTCCAAGGTAATTGAGCAGGATCTTTTTCAGCGAAGAATTTAATTTTCTTACCGTTTACAACGATACCTTCGTCATAAGCTTCAACTGTACCGTCAAATTTACCCATAACTGAATCATATTTAAAAATTCTAGCAGCATCTTCTGGTTTTAGACCAGGGTCATTGATTGCTACATAATCTATTTTGTCAAAGATACCTTCTTTGATTGCAGCTCTTAAAGTGTTACGTCCGATTCTACCGAATCCGTTAATTGCAACTTTTACCATAATTTCACTCCTTTTTATGTAAAATCTCTCTTAACACTTTGATTGTATTACAAACAAAATTAAGTGTAAATCTTTTTTGAAACATTTTTCATAAAAAAAGAGAGGAAATTAAATTCCTCTCTTTTTCTTATATTCAGTAACTTTTACTTACTTAATATTAGCATAAGTCCAAGCATCGAATGTAGGTGTTTCAGAAATATTCATTTCTTTTTTCTTTTCACCTGTGCAAGAATCATCATGAGCGATTGGTTTATACAATCTGTTATAATATTCAACAACCATTCTATCAGAATTGAAGTATGCTTCAGCAGTTCTGATTGCTTGTCTCATCATACGAGCCCATTCTTTCTTATTATTGTAGTAAGTAGGAATGATTTGATTTTCGATGATATCCATCATGCATTCATGATCTTTCCAATGTCTTTCTTCCCATGGCATTTCATCATCAAGTCCTTCGTATTCAATAGCATAACCGTTAATACCATTAAATGTACCTTCTACAGTCCAACCATCATAGATTGATAAGTGTAATGCACCGTTAGCGTTAGCTGACATACCAGAAGTACCAGATGCTTCAAATGGTCTAAGTGGTGTATTTAACCATACATCAGTACCACGTTTTAGCATGCCTGATAATTGAAGTTCATAACCAGGAAGAACAACAACATTCTTTAATGAGTAAGAACGATTTAACAATTTGTTAAACATTTCTTTACCCATAACATCATCTGGGTGGAATTTACCAGCAAAGATGATTTGTAATTTATCAGCATCTAACAATTTGTTGATTCTGTCTTTATCCATAAGAATTAACCAAGCACGTTTGTAATCAGCAAATCTTCTAGCCCAAGTAATTGTTAATACATCTGGGTTGAATCTTTTACCAGCAACGTTAGCGATATATTTGAATAATTCTTCTTTCATTTCACGTTTTGTAGCAAGAAGTTTTTCAGAAGAATCATCTCCAGAAATTCTCTTATCTTGCCAATAGTGTAAGTTTACAGCATTAGTAATTGCTCTAATTGGGCATCTACCATCAACCCATTCCCACATCTTGTTAGCAACAAGACCATGAAGTTGAGAAACTGCGTTAGCAATTCTAGACATTTTAAGAGCAGCAACTGTAAGTGAGAAGTTTTCACCACCAAGTTCAATTGCACGTTCTCTAGAACAACCAGAGAAGAAACCACCTTGAAGAAGTGTATCAACCCAGTGAACTTCGTTACCAGCAGCAACTGGAGTGTGAGTTGTGAATACAGTTCTTTTCTTAACTTCTTCTAAATCACCATTGTGTTGTCTTAACAATTCAAATGCAGCAGGAAGAGCATGACCTTCGTTCATGTGAACAACTTCAAAGTTGTAACCAACTGCTTGAAGAACTCTAATACCACCTATACCTAAAATTGTTTCTTGAGCGATTCTGATTCTTTCATCTCCATCATATAATCTGTGAGAGATTTTTCTAGCCCATTCACTGTTACCTTCAATATCAGTTGTTAATAGGTAAACAGGACATGCACCAAATAATTCAGGTTCAACTCTGTATGCTTTAACTTTGACTTTTTCACCAAAAGTTTCAACTTCAACAGTAACATCAACATCAGTTAAGAAATCATAGTACTTTCTGATATATGCTACTTCAACGTTACCAGAATGGTCAATTCTTTGGTCATAATAACCATAAGACCATAACATAGTAACACCTACCATAGGCATTTGAAGATAACCAGCAGATAACATGTGTGAACCTGCTAAGAAACCTAAACCACCTGAGTAAGTTTTTAAAGATTGATCTAATGCTATTTCCATTGAGAAATATGCTACGTTTGGTAATGACATAATTTTAAATCCTTTACTTTTTAATATAATACTTTTGAACTATTTTTAAATAAATAGTATAACCTCATTTATACCAACAACATATCATAATTTCAATATTATTTACAAAAAATAACTACTTAAAATATATAAACTCATTAAAAGTTAGCATTATTAGGAAGTTTACATATCATAAAGTTTTGTTAAGAAACTAATTCTAAAGAACTAACTCTGCAGATTTATTCATATTATGTTCAACTTTGCATTAAATAATATACATAATTTTGCCAAAAACATCAATTTAACCTATAATTAGAGAGGTTCCGTAGTTTTTATATACAAAAGAATAAAAACATGTCGGCATGGCACTCTGCCGCAGAAAAACAATTAAGTATTGTTTTTCGAGAGGGTTACCCTTGAGGTAACTTCCGACACGGAGACCAAACAAATGAAAACCGAATAAAACAAATTACACCATGTCGGCGTGGCGGAATGGTAGACGTGCACGTTTGAGGGGCGTGTGGAGAAATCCGTGGGGGTTCAAGTCCCCCCGTCGACATTATAAATTTATTACCAACAAATTTGGAGAAAAATATGACAGACACAAAAGGTTTTACTCAAGGAGTATTTATAAAAAAAGATTATAATCAATATGGTAATGAAATAATTTCCGTTTCAATAAAACTCGAAAAATTTAAAGAAAATCCCATCACTGCCAAAGGATATGTAAATTTTGAAATAAAAAAGAGTAAAGATGGCAAATATTATGCAAAAAACAAAGTTTTCATAAAAGACAACTACAATGAAGAATGGCTTCCTCATGTTTGTGGACAAGGTAAATTAACAAACAAATATTATAAGTAATACAACATTCTATTAATATATTAATATTAAAACGTTTTAACATTGCTAATCGGTGTAATCGGTTCAGCATTCATAGATATGACTAAAAATGATTGCCAATAATCACGTCCTCTTAACAAAACTTAACAATATATAATCCTGATTGTTTTTCTACAAATAATTTAATTGTATAAATATTTTTCTGAAAATATAATCAATTTAATTTCAATAATAGTATTTATAATAATTTTTTATAATTTTTTCTTAATTTTTTTATAATTCAAAAAAATATGCATTTCTTAAACTATTCTTAATATGAAAACATATTGACGTTAGAGCAAAATAGACTTTATAATTATAATTGTTCAATCAAGAACGGTAACATATATATAGGAGGAAGTATGACCGAGTTTACATACAAAAGATTAGACGGTAAAAACTACACTGATGAAGATATAAAAGCAATCATCAAAGAAAATAATATAAGATTTATCAAGCTTCAATTCGTTGACATTAATGGACAAGTTAAAAATATGTCTGTTCCTGCTCAACATATTGATAAAGTTCTTGCAAATGAAATTATGCTTGACGGTTCTTCAATCAAAGGTTTTAGAAGTATTGAAACATCTGATATGTTCTTCTATCCTGATAAAAATACTTTTGAAGTATTACCATGGAGAAGTGAAGATGGTTATCAATCTGCAAGAATTATTTGTGATATTTACAACGCAGATGGAACACCTTTTGAAGGCTGTCCACGTTGCAATTTAAAAAGAGTTATGAATGAAGCTAAAAAACTTGGTTTCACTATGAACATTGGACCAGAAGCAGAATTTTTCTTATTCTCAAAAGATGAAAATGGAAACATCACAACAACAACACAAGACAATGCTGGTTACTATGATGTTGGGCCAGAAGACTTGGGTGAAGATGTGCGTTCTGACATTGTTACAACACTACAAGATATGGGATTTGATATTGAAGCATCACACCACGAAGTTGCTGACGGACAACACGAAGTTGACTTCAAATATGCAGACATCTTAACTGCAGCAGACAATGTTGTTACATTTAAAGTTGTTGTTAAAGCAATTGCTGCACTTCACTATCTCCATGCTACATTTATGCCAAAACCTATCTTCGGTATCAATGGTTCTGGTATGCACTGTAATGTTTCATTATTCAAAGATGGTCAAAATGCATTCTTTGATGAAAATGCTGAATACAAACTATCTGAAACGGCAAAATATGCTATCGGTGGTATGTTAAAACATATCAAAAGCATTACTGCAATTCTTAACCCAACAGTTAACAGTTACAAAAGACTTGTTCCAGGTTATGAAGCACCAGTATATTTGGCTTGGTCATTAGCAAACAGAAGTGCTTTGCTAAGAGTTCCTGCCAAACGTGGAGTTGCAACAAGAGTTGAATTACGTTCACCAGATCCATCTTGCAACCCATATCTAGCATTCGCTACAATTCTTGAAGCATGTCTTGACGGTATCAGAAATAAAATTGATCCACCTGCTCCTGTTGAAAGCAATATCTATAAATTAACTTCTAAAGAAAGAAAAAGACAAAAAATCGATTCTTTACCAGGAACATTAAAAGAAGCAGTTGATATGTTTAGTAAATCACTTGTTGCAAATGCTGCACTAGGACAACATATCATGGGTGAATTTGTGACAGCAAAAGAAAAAGAATGGGATTCATATAGAACAGCCGTAACTCAATGGGAATTAAATAAATACTTAGCAAGGTACTAATTTCTCGATTATATAAATAAAAGATGGGAGAATAAAAAATTCTCCCATTTTTATTAAAATTTTTTAACCATATTTTAAGTTTCAATAGTTTGTCAAAAAGAGTATTTCGGAGTAAAATAAAATGAAAGAAAATATCACTAGGAATATTATATAGCAAAGGTATAAAAATGAAGTATTCAAAATATTCAGCAGTTGTAGTAGGTAGTGGAATTTCAGGTCTATTTTGTGCATTAAAAATCGCTCAACAAATCAATTTACCTGATGGATTACTTGTTATTACAAAATCAAATTTTGGGGAAAGCAATTCAAGATACGCACAAGGTGGCATTGTTGGTGTAATGCACGACAACCCAAAAGATTCTGTTGAATTACATATAAAAGATACACTAAGAGCAGGTGCTGGACTTAGTGAATACGAAACAATCAAATTTATTTCTGAAAACTCAGATGAAGTTATCAATGATTTAATTGATTTCGGCGTAAATTTTGACCGTGATGAAAACGGCAAAATCACATACACTCTTGAAGGTGCTCATAGTATAAATAGAATTTTACATGCCGGTGGCGATGCAACAGGTAGTGTCATTGAAAAAACATTATGTCAAAGAGTTAGAGAAAATTCTAACATCGATGTTTTAGAAGAAACTATTGTAACAGAACTATTAACTGATTCTGATGGTGAATGCAAAGGTGCAATCATTTATAATGATGATACAAAAGAATATGAAACTATTTATTCATCAGCAATGATTTTAGCAACCGGTGGTATTGGTCAATTGTATAAATATACGACAAACCCAACAGTTGCAACCGGTGACGGCATAGAACTTGCATATCAAGCAGGTGCAATTCTTCAAGACTTAGAATTCGTTCAATTCCACCCAACAGCATTAGCAATTGATGGAGTTAAAAATAGATTTTTAATATCTGAATCTGTCAGAGGCGAAGGTGCAAAACTTCTAGATTGCAATAACGAAGAATTTATGTCTGAATATAGTAAATTAAAAGAACTTGCACCACGTGATGTTGTTACACGTGCAATTTGCGACAGAATGAAAAAAACTCATTCAGACAATGTTTATCTAAATGCAACAATTATACCAAAAGAAATGTTAGCGAAAAGATTCCCTACAATTTCTAAAGTTTGCAAAAGTGCAGGTATAGATATTTCAAAAGATTATATCCCTGTAGCACCAGCAGCACATTATTATATGGGCGGAATCAAAGCAAGTATTGATGGTAGAACTTCTATCAGAGGACTTTACGCTATTGGTGAATGTTCATCTACTGGACTTCATGGTGCAAACAGATTAGCAAGTAATTCATTATTAGAATGTGTAGTTTGTGCTCACGAATTAGCAAATTACTTATCATTCACAAGTCTTGTTCCACCTAAAAAAATAGATGAAACAATTATGGCTACAATTGATAAATATACTGAACCATTAAGTGATGAAAACTTTAATATAGATGATTTAAAATCTAGATTAAAAGATATAATGTGGAATTATGCAGGTATATTAAGAGATGAAAATTCTTTATTAAAAGGATTAGATGAAATTTATAAATTAAAATCTGAATTTAGACGTAATACAAAATGTTTAAATAAAGATGAATATGAATACAGAAATATGTTATGTGTTGCTCAATTGATTATAAAATCAGCCTTAAAACGTAACGAGTCACGAGGAGCACATTACAGAGTTGATTTTCCTGAAACGAAATCAGAAGGTATTCACAATTGTGTAATTAAAGGAGAAGGAGAACCAAGTTTTGTTAAATAGATTTTATATTGAAGAACACGTAAAAAAAGCATTACAAGAAGATATCGACTTTGAAGATATTACAACCGATAACTTAACTGATGATACAGATACAATGAAATGTTATTTAAACACTCGTGAAGACGGTGTTTTCTGTGGTAGAGATGTATTTGATACAGTATTTAAAGTATTGACTGACAATATCAGCATCAAGTTTTTCTTCAAAGATGGAGATGTTATCAAAAAAGGTGATAAACTTGCCGAAATTTCGGGTTCTGCAAGGGCAATATTAACAGCTGAAAGAACTGCATTGAATTATGTTCAAAGATTATCTGGTATTGCTACAAAATCTAGACAATTCCAAGATGCAATTAGAGAATTTGGTGTACGTATGGTTGATACAAGAAAAACAACACCAAACTTCAGAATCTTTGAAAAATATGCAGTAAAAGTAGGTAGTGGTTACGTTCATAGATTTAACCTTTCAGATTTGGCAATGGTTAAAGATAATCACGTTAGATTTGCTGGTTCAATTACTAATGCTGTTAAAAAATTAAAACAAAATATATCTCACGCACACAAAATCGAAGTTGAATGCGATACTCTTGAACAAGTAAAAGAAGCTTTAAGTTGCGAAGCAGATATTATTATGTTGGATAACATGACAATTGATATGATGAAAGAAGCAGTAAAAATTATCGACCATAAAGCAATTGTTGAAGCAAGTGGTAATGTTGATTTAGATACATTAAGAGAAATTGCAGCAACTGGTGTTGATATTATTTCATCAAGTGCAATTGTTGCAAAAGCACCAACTCTTGACTTAGGACTAGATTCTTAATCTTATAAGCAAATTTATTTTTTACAGGTATTTATAATTATATGCTTTGAAAAAGTGTGTATTTTGTTGTGTTGTATGAAAAATTATATGGAGAAAAACATTGTTAAACGAAAAATATAAAAGTATGCTAAACCAAAAATCTGTTATTAGAAAAATGTTTTATTACGCATTAAACAGAGGAAAAGAAATAGGTTATGATAATGTTTTTGATTACAGTTTAGGTAATCCATCAGTACCTGCTCCAAAAGAATTCGACAATGCAATTATCAAACTATTAAAAGGTAAAGATAGCCACAAATTACATGAATATAGTCCCAATTTAGGTATTCCTGAAGTTCGTGAAGCAGTTGCTCAATCTTTAAATAAAAGATTTGATATGAATTATAAAATGGAACATATTTTTATGACATCTGGTGCAGCAAGTTCCATTGCTCATGCTTTGAGATGTGTTACTAAACCTAATGATGAAGTAATTACATTTGCACCATATTTTCCAGAATATATCCCTTATGTAAATTTAACTGGTGCTGTTTTAAAAATTGTTGAACCTGACATTTCATCATTCCAAATCAATTTTGAAGCATTTGAAAATATGTTGAATGAAAAAGTAAAAGCGATTTTAATCAACTCACCAAACAATCCAACAGGTGTTGTTTATTCAGAAGATACAATAAAGGCGTTAGCAAATATTTTAGAAAGAAAATCTAAAAAATATGGACATGAAATCTTTATTATCTCTGATGAACCTTATAGAGAAATCTCATTTAAAGATGTAAATGTTCCATATATTTCAAAATATTATAACAACACAATCTCTTGTTACTCATTCTCAAAATCTATCTCTGTTCCAGGTGAAAGAATAGGTTATGTTGCAGTAAATCCAGATTGTTTTGAAAGTGAATTAATAGCACCAATGTGTGGACAAATCTCTAGAGGTTTAGGTCACAATTGTCCATCATCTATTATTCAACGAGCAATTGTAGATGTATTAGATAAAACATCTGATTTATCGGTTTACGAAACAAATATGAACATTTTGTATAACGAATTTATGAAATTAGGTTTTGAATGCGTTAAACCTGATGGAACATTCTACATGTTCCCTAAATCATTAGAACCTGATGCAAACATTTTCTGCGAAAAGGCAAAAAAATATGATTTGATATTTGTTCCTGGAGATAGTTTCGGTTGTGCCGGACACTTCCGAGTATCATATTGCCTAACAACAGATAAGGTTAGACGTTCATTAAAAAATCTCAATGCATTTGTAAATATTGAATACAAAAATAGAACGAATACAGATATAAAAAATAACGAATACATAGAAGTATAAGATTTATTTTATTGAACTTATAATATAATTTTTGTCCAAATCATTTATATTAAAACAATCAAAAACAATTTCATCAATTTGTTTTAACGATACATTTTGATTTTTAATATAATTATCAACAAGTGATTCTAGATTATTTTGTATATTCTTATCCAAAATAGGGAACGGTAATTGTAGCAAATTTCCTTTTAATATTTTTAATTCATTGAATTTTTTCTTATAAATATATTGAAAAACAGTTGAATTTAAAAATGCTAAAACAGTTTTTGTTGAATGTGTTTCAACATTTGGAATAAGAATATTTGCACTATTCAAAAATAGTTGTTGTCTATTATCGTAAGCGAAAACAAGTTTTTTAGAAATAAATTTATATACAAGTTTTTCTTCTGCTCTATATATCTCATCAGGTGCTGTTTGTTGAAATTTTGAACGTTCATAAACAATATATTTATCAGTATCTTTCAATATATATGGAGTAATCTCTTTACCTGTATATATCTTTTCTCCATTACTAATATTTGTTGTTATATGTTTTGAATTATTACCAGTAACAATACCCAAACCCCATTTACTTCTTTCAAGAGTTTTATATGGAATTGAATAAATATGTTCTAAAATTTTTACATCTTTATTATCTAGAATAGAAAAATTATAATTTTTATTCTGCTTATAATAATCACAAGTTAACTTAAATTTTTCTGTATCTGTAATAATTTCTATCGGTTTATTTGTCTTTATTTTAGATAAATCAATCAACAATGTATCTGTCAAAACGCCTGCAAACGCTTTTCCCAACAGTTCAATTTTATCTATATGAAAATGATTTAAAATAAATTCTCTAATATCAGAATGTACTCCAACGTTCAAAATTGATTCCGGTAAAATAAATGAACATTTTCCATTTTCTTTCAACATTTTTTCTGATTGAATAATAAAATATGAAAAACTTTCGTCTGATTTTATTTCACTAAATTTTATTTTATATTCATCTTTACTTAATGCTCCCCAAGGTGGATTTGTTGCGATAATATCGAACTTTTTATCAAAATCATTTGTATCTAATAAAAAATTTTTTTGAAAAATATTAGGCATAAATTTTTGATTTTTATATTTTAAAATAAGATTTATTTTTGCAATAAAACAAGCAATTTCATCATTATCAAAGCCATAAATATTATTAGGATTAAAAATTTTATTTGCAAAAGATAACAAAAAACTTCCTGTTCCACAACAAGGATCAAGAATAATTTCACCACCATTTATATTTGTTGTAATTTTCTGAATAATATTGTCTGGAGTATAATAAGAACCTTTTTTATTTTTACTACCTTCTTGCATTAATGATTGATAAATTATTCCTAAAATATCTTTTTCATCATTAGGTAAATCCAAATTCACTAAATCTTTATCTATTACTAAATCCTTATACTCATTTAATATATCTAATAGATACTTATTTTTCGATATAACCTTGTCATTTTTTAACTTTATAAGATTATTTGATTGTAAGATATTTAAAACAAAATTATAAATTAATGTTTTAATATCATATTTTTTATCTTTTACATATAAAAGAATATTATTAATAATCAAAATATTATTTTTATTATTAAAATATTCTACTGGGATTATATTTTTTTTAGAACATTGCTTATTCGCTCTTTTAGAAAGTTTCTCTTCAATCTCACTTTCAGTTATATTTAATCTAATCCAATTATTTTTTGTGGCTTTTGATATATTTATACTTTTATCCATAATAATTAATTATTTGCTGGTTAATTGTGCATTTTGTGCTTTTCTAACTATATCAAGTGGTTCAATATTTTGACTTCTTAAAACAAAATCACAAAGTTCTCTAATTGCACCACGTCCGCCATTTTTTGATGAAATAAAATTACATATCCCACGAACTTCATCAACTGCATCATTCGGACAACAAGATAGCCCTACTTTTTCTAATATACAAACATCAGGTAAATCATCACCCATATATGATACATTTTCAAAAGTTAGATTATATTTTTTCATAATCTCTTCCAATACAGGAAGTTTAAATTTAATCCCTTGATGTAATTCTGTAATTTGTAGATTCTTCGCTCTTGTAGCAACAGTACCATTTTCTCTTGCAGTAATAATTGCTGTAACAATACCGTGTTTTTCTACACAAATGATACCTTGACCATCTTTTGCATTAAAAATTTTTGTTTCTTTTCCATTCTCATCAAAAATCAATCCACCATCAGTAAAAACACCATCTACATCAAATGCCATAAGTTTAATTTTTGATGCCTTATTTTTTAATTCTTCTAAATTCATTATACAACTCCTGCTTTTAATATATCGTGAATATGAACAACACCGATTGGATTGTTATCATCATCTACAACAGGTAATGTTGTAATAGAATATTTTTCCATAAAATGCAATGCCGTTGCAGCAAAATCATCTGCCTGTACGGTTTTTGGATTAACTGTCATAACGTCTTTCGCTAACAATATATTAATATCAGGATATTTTAAAACAGTTCTTCTAATATCACCATCTGTAAGCATACCACTAAGTCTGCCAGAATTATCAACAATCATTGCCATACCCAATTTATAGTCAGAAATTAGTTGAATAAGTTCTTTGAAAGGTGTGCTTTCACTTGCAATAGGCAACTTTCTATTTTCTGTCATCATTAAGTCTGATACATGATATTTAATTCCTTTACCTAACGCTCCTCCTGGATGATAAATTAAGAAATCTTCTGCTGTAAAACCACGTTTTTCCAACAAACAAACTGCCAAAGCATCACCCATTGCTAAGGTTGCAGTTGTACTTGCTGTTGGTGCTTTACCAAGAGGACAAGCTTCTTTTTCAACAGAAATATCAAGTACTGTTTCACCTGTTTTTGCTAACGTAGAATCTAAATTTCCTGTCATAGAAATTATTGGTACACCAAAACGTTTTATAAGTGGTAACAAATTCAACAATTCTTGAGTTTCACCACTATTAGAAATTGCAATAACAACATCTTCTCTTGTGATTATACCACTATCACCATGAGTACTTTCTGCTGGATGTAAAAAATATGATGGAGTACCTGTTGATGTTAAAGTTGCAGCAATTTTTTTACCAATTAAACCAGATTTACCCATACCTGTAATGATTACACGACCTTTGCAATTGTATAATAAATCAATTGCTTTATCGAAATTTGCTCCCAATGAGTGTTTAAGTCTAAGTATAGCATTTGCTTCTATATCAAAGACGTCACTAGCAAGTTTTGTTAAATCTATGGTTTTCATGATAACTCCTATAGTCTTTCTATCGTTAACTATTATTATATAACCAAAATACTCTAAATAGATTATTTTTAAGAAATATTATCAAATAATTTTTCAAATTTGTCGATATATTTGATACAGAGGTTATAGAATGCTACAAGTCTTTTCAAAAGATACTTCCGAAATAATATTGGACAGTAAAAATCCCCAAAAGAATATAGATATTATTAACTCTCATATAGAACTTTGTAGTTGTAAATATATGACTGTTGATATTTCAAGATTAAACATAATGGACGCTTGTATGGTGTCAACATTATGTTCAACAACTCATTATATGAAATACCCTGACGGGAAAATTGATTGGGTTGTTAATTCTAGTGATGTTGAAAGTTATACATCTGCTATGTCACTTGGTAATACAAAATTTCATATTAAATAATTCTTTATTTTTATATTAAGTGATAAAATAATGTTGTTCTTAGATTAGTATAAGAACGCATTATTTTAGTTATTTTAAAGAGGATTATGTTTAAAGAACTTAAACAAAACCACCCAAAAGGTTTGTATTTATTATTTTTCGTTGAGATGTGGGAACGTTTTTCATATTATGGAATGCGTGCATTGTTAGTTTTATATATGGTTCAACAACTATTATATTCTAATGAAAAAGCAGGTCATATATATGGATTTTATACAGGCTTTGTTTATTTAACACCAATTCTAGGTGGATACATAGCAGACAGAATTATTGGTCAACGCAGATGTATCACTATTGGTGCATCATTGATGTGTCTTGGACTTTTTATATTATCAAGTGGACAGGAAATCTTATTTTTACCATCATTATTTATAATGGTTATTGCAAATGGATTTTTCAAATCAAACATCAGTTCTGTTCTAGGCATTTTGTACGGTAATAACAATGACAAAAAAGATAGTGCATTTACAATATTTTATATGGGTATAAATTTGGGGGCATTATTTTCCCCATTAGTTTGTGGTACATTAGCCGTTAAATTCGGTTTCAATTATGGTTTTGCTGCTGCCGGTATTGGTATGCTAATAGGAGTGATAACGTATAAATTATTTGAAAATAAATTGCTAGGTAATTGTGGACTATTACCTGTGAATAAATCTATAACCGAACGACAAAAATATATGAAACCGTTAACGAAACGTGAAAAGAAAAGGATATTAGCATTATTTGTACTTATGATTTTCACAATAATTTTTTGGACATGTTTTGAACAAGCAGGTTGTTCTCTAACCCTATTTGCTGAATACGCAACGAATAGAAACTTCTTAGGACACGTTATTCCTACCGGATATTTTCAATCCTTAAATCCTTTATACATTATATTATTAGCACCTTTAATGTCAGTACTCTGGACAAAACTAGCACACAAAAAACTAGAACCTACTTCTGTTGAAAAATTCACATTAGCATTAGGATTAATGAGTGTTGCTTACGTAATTATGGCATTAGCCGGAAACATTTCAGAAACGGCAAAAGTTTCACCATTATGGCTAATCATAGTATATTTAGTAATGACATTGTCAGAATTGTGTTTATCACCAATAGGATTGTCATTAGTGTCGAAACTAGCACCAAGACAATTTTTATCACTATTTATGGGAACTTGGTATTTGACCAGTTTCTTTGGAAACATTTTTGCAGGTTTTTGGGGTGGGAAATATGGCACAATCGAAAGCGATATATTATTTTTAACACTTGCTGGCATTTCATTATTTAGTGCAGTTATACTTGGTTGTTTACTACCAATATTAAAGAAAAATCTTGGAAGATTATAAGATTTAACAAGTTATTCTTCTGTTATATCCCAAATTTCAAGAGTTTCTTCATCAATATCATCTAAAAATCTTGATGGTTTTGATAAAACCATATTCATAGAATAATCATACATATTTACAGGGTATGTTATATATAAATTATTTTTTGCTCTTGTGCAAGCAACATACATCAACCTTAATTCTTCGTCCATTTCCTCTGATGAATTAAAAGAATACGCAGATGGGAATCTACCATCAACTGCACCAATAATAAACACACTATCCCATTCTAAACCTTTAGCAGAATGAATAGTTGATATTGTTAAACAATCATCTTTTACGTTTCGCTTATACATTCCCTCAACACTTTTATCAGGTGGTTCAAGTGCTAAATCACTCAAAAAACTATCCAATCTGTTATATTGTGTTGATAAATATTCAAAATGTTCTAAATCTTTTTCACGTTTTGATGCATCATCATATTTATCTTTTAAAATAGGTTTATAATATTCAATGATATCAGCAACAATATCAGATAATTTTTTGTTTGAAACTCTCTCTTTTTGAATAACGTCAAAAAGTGGCTTAAAATTTGCAGACTTTTTATTTGGCAAAAGTTTTATATCAAGTTCTGTTTGACCTTTTATAACAGGCATAATTGAATTGACAGTCTGAGTACCAACACCTTTTAACAATAACAAAATTCTACTAAGACTAACTTCATCATCGGGATTAAGAATAACTCTTAGATGGGCAACAATATCTTTAATATGTGCCGTTTCCATAAACTTAGGTCCACCAAATTTTTGAAATGGAATTCCTCTTTTTGAAAGTTCAATTTCAAGATTAAAAGACATTCTAGCATTTCTAGCAAGTACACAAATATCAGATAAATTCAAATCTTCATCCAACAACTCTAATATTCTTTGACATATAAAATCTGCTTCCATTTGCGAATCTTTTGCACAAATCAATGCAGGTTTTATTTCTGAATGAATATCAGAATATAAAGTTTTAGCGAATTTTTCTTTTGCTTCAGAAATAATTTTATTTGTTAAATTAAGAATATTCTGTATACTTCTATAATTTTTTTCTAATTTAATTATTTTTGTATCTTCAAATATTTTAGGAAAATCAAGAATATTTCTATAATTTGCACCTCTGAAAGAATAAATACTTTGAGCATCATCACCAACTGCCATAACATTATTATGCTCAGATGCCAAAAGTTTAATTATATCTGCTTGAAGCGTGTTAGTATCTTGATATTCATCAATCATTATATACTTATATTTGTTTGACAATCTTTTTTGTATATCTTTATGATCTTCAAGCAAAAATTTTAAATATAATAATAAATCATCATAATCCATTAATGAATTTTCACGTTTATATTGAACGTATGCTTTATGAATTTCAATAATTCTATCAGTACAATGTTCGAATTGAGAAAACTCTGATTCAATAACATTTTTAGTAGGTATTTCCTTATTTACACTCTTTGAATAAATTTCTAAAAGAGTATGTTTTTTAGGAAATCTTTTTTCTTTTTTAGGAAATAATTTACCTGTAATATGATTGATAACATCTTCTGCATCAGCACTATCCATAATTGTAAAGTTATTTTTTAATCCAAGTAATTTTGAATACTTACGCAAAATCATATTTGCAAAAGAATGGAAAGTACCACCAGCAACATTTTCGCAACGTTCGTCCAAGACGGCTGATGCACGATTAAGCATTTCTGCTGATGCCTTTTTAGTAAAAGTTAACAACAAAATATTTTCAGGGTTTACACCATCTTCAATAAGTCTAGCAACTCTATAAGTAAGCGTTTTTGTTTTCCCAGTACCAGCACCTGCAATAACAAGTATTGCACCATCTTTTGATTTAACAGCAGATAATTGTGCTTCATTTAAATCTTGTTCATAATTAACTTTATATGATATTTTTACAGGTGTACGTTTTTTAAGCACATATTTTTTGCGTGATGGCTTTTCAGCAATAGAACTAACACCTGTTTCAACTATATCGTTGCTCATTGTAAATCTCTCCCAATGTATAATCAAAATTTAATTATTGATTAACAAGTGGATATTTTGCTTTAAATTCATCATATTTTTTACTAAATTCAACGTTTTCTACTGAACGCATTCTATTAATAAGTTCGTGTTTTTCTAAAGCACCTTCTTTAATTTGAAGAATAGATGTTGCAATGTTAGAACAGTGGTCAGAAATTCTTTCTAAATCATTAAATAAATCTGAAACCATCAAATCAAGTTCAACAGTACATTTACCATCTTGAAGACGTTTAACGTGACGTTTTTTTGCTTTTCTAATTAACCTATCAACAACTTGTTCAAGTGGTTCAACATCAAGTGCTAACACTTCATCAGAATTTTTGTATGCAGTAGTCGCAAGCTTTAAAACATCAAGAACTGCATAAACTATAACTTTTATATCGGCAACTGCTTCATCTGAGAATTTAAGTTCTTTTTCATTCATTTTTTCAGCGATATTAAGAATACCAATTGCATGGTCACCAATTCTTTCAAAATCACCAATATTTAATAATAATCTACCAATTGATGCACTTGCTTCTTCTGACATATCTTTGTTAGAAGCCTTAATCAAGAAAGTTTCAAGTTTATCTTCATAAAGGTCTATTTTCTTTTCATTTACGTTAACAACTTCTGCTTTTCTTGATTCAAAACGTTTAAGAAGTTTTGTAGCGTAAATAACATTTCTTTCAACAACTGATGACATTTTGATAGTTTGTTGATGACATTCAGAGATAGCAAAATCTGGTGATAAAAGAAGTCTTTCATCAAGAATAACTTTTTCTCTGTCTGCTTTACCTTTATCTTTAATAACAAAGTTTGCAATTTTTTCTAACTGCTTGATGAATGGGAATAGAATAATTGTTGTTACTATATTAAATATAGAATGAACAACGGCTATTCCGGCAGGATTTATTGTATCTGTAATAAATTTCAAATGGAAAATATAATGTATCAATTCAAATACGGCAAGGAATAAAATTGTACCAATAACATTGAATGCAACGTGAACGACTGCAACTTTTCTCGCATTTGCATTAACACCAATACTAGATAAAAATGCAGTGATACAAGTACCGATATTTTGTCCCATAATGATTGGTAAAGCAATACCGTACGTAATATGACCTGTCATAGATAAAGCCTGCAAAATACCAACAGATGCTGCAGAACTTTGGATTATGGCAGTAATCACAGTACCAACGATAAGACCTAATATAGGGTTTGTGAATGCAACTAAACAATTTTGGAACCCTTGAGAATGAGTAAGAGGAGCCATAGATTGTGTCATAACTTGCATACCAAACATAAGAATTGAAAAACCAATGAATACACTACCGATATTTTTACGTTTGCTAGTCTTTGCTGCAAGTAACATAATTACACCAGTAATCGCTAATAGAGGTGTAAATGATTCAGGCTTAAATAATCGAACCCAAACATTGTCTGATTGAATCCCTGCAAGACTCAAAATCCATGCTGTGATAGTTGTACCGATGTTAGACCCCATAATAACACCAATGGCCTGAGATAACTTCATGATTCCTGAGTTAACCAGACCAACTAACATAACTGTAACAGCAGATGAACTTTGAATAAGAGCGGTAATACCAGCACCTAAAACTAAACCTTTAGCGGGGTTCGATGTCATGACCTTGAGCATCTTTTCAAGTTTCCCACCTGCAATTTTTTCAAGTCCTGAAGACATAACAAGAATACCATATAAGAAGAATGCTAATCCTCCAAATAAGGTGAATACCGAGAATATATCTACTTTTTCCATAATTCACTCCAATAATAATGATAATTAAATATTAAATTTATACCTACATAATACCATTAAAGTTTTTATATAAAAATAATAAAAAACATAAATATGTCGAAATTTTTACAAAGATAGCAAAAAATGATATAATAAATCTCATACAAAGGAGAATTTATGAAAAAGAAAGTTTTTGCATTTGATTTAGGTAAAGCAAGCATTGGTTATTGTGTAAGAGATGGCTTTGATATAAACGAGGCTAATTCAATCATTATTGATAAAGATCATGCAGAAACGACATCATTACGTGATAGAAGACGTATCAAAAGAACATTAGATGCTCATAAAGCACGTGAAGAATTTTTTAATACAATATGGTCTAATGTTGGTTTAAAAGTTTTAGATAAAAATGATGAAAAATTTAAGAAAGAATTTCCAGCTGAAGATGAAAACATTATTTATACATCATGCCTTTTAAGAATTGCACTTCTTCAAAATAAAAAACTTGAACAATGGCAAATATATAAAGCATTACATAATGCTTTTCAAAGAAGAGGTTATGATGTAAACATTGCTTGGAAATCAGTTCAAACAGATGATGATAAAGAAAATATTGAACTAATTAAAAAATATACATGCGAAAACGATATTGAAATAATACATTCTAATGAATATAAATATCCTTGTTATTATGATGCTTTACGATTAAAGTTATGGAGTGAAAAAGAACCACAAAAATTAAATAAAGTTATCCCTCATAATAACTTTAATAAAGTTAGAACAACAAATTACGTAGCACCACGAGAACTAGTAGAAAAAGAATTAAAACAATTATGGCTAAATGCCCAACTACAATTACCACAATTAAATAGTATTTCAGCAGAAGAATTTTTATATGGCGAATACAAAATACCTTATGGTTCTTGTGTAAAGAAAGAATTTAAACAATATAGAGGCACACAAAAAGATTGGCAAGGTGTTTTATGTCAAAAAATACCTAGATTTGATAATCGTATTATAGCAAAATGTAAATTATTGCCTAAGAGAAATGTTTGCAAAGCAAATACTATAGAAAATGTTAGTTTTGTACTACTTATGAAATTAAAGAATTTACGATTTACTGATATTTCTGGTGAAAAATTACGATTAAGCCCAAAAGAAATTAAACAAATCTATGAAAATTGGCTAGAAAAAATTGAAAATACATATACAAAAGATTTAGAAAAAGCAGAAACTTTAGGCAAAGAAAGACCAGAAAAACGTCTTAATATAACAATTACAAAACAAGAAATAGAAAAAGTTATTAACAATAAAATTATTGATAAAATTGAACCAATAAAAGCAGATATTTCTGGACGTTCTTCCTTTTGTAGGCGTGCTTGTCAAATTATGAATAAAATAATTTTATCTGGAGAATTATACCCTCAAAATGTTGATATATCAGAATTTGTCGATAAAGATACAGCAAAAAATGGAATAACAGAAG
This sequence comes from Cyanobacteriota bacterium, assembly GCA_050873965.1. Taxonomy (GTDB): domain Bacteria; phylum Cyanobacteriota; class Vampirovibrionia; order Gastranaerophilales; family Gastranaerophilaceae; genus UBA2883. The sequence continues at coordinate 23,200 of JBNMJS010000014.1, forward strand.
AAGAAATTCAAACTATGTTATCAAAAATTGGCGACTGGAATAATTTATATATTCCTGATAACAGAGAAGAAAATGCTGAAAATGCAAGCAATTCCAGAATCAAAACAGATATTATGTTAGGTAATATAACAAACCCTATTGTTAGAAATCGTCTTCAAATATTTAGAGATTTGTTATTAGATTTGGCTGAAAAATATGGAACACCTGACGAAGTTATTTTTGAATTTGTTCGTGATGGTGCCGACAATTCTCTGTATGGCAAAATTAAAGCAGAAAATAACTTAAAAAATTTAAAAGCTAACGAAAAAGAAAATGAACAAATTGTTAAAGAATTAAAAGAAGCAGGTTTGTATATAGACGGTCAAAATAATGCTAATGCAAAATATTTCTTAATGCATAAATTATTAAAGTCACAAGGTGGCGTTTGTGCATATAGCGGACAAAAAATCGCTCCAACAAATTATGACGAATGTGAAATCGACCATATTTATCCAAGAACTTTAGGTGGCAATGATGCATTATATAATAAAGTCGTTTGTTATAGACGAGAAAATCAAGATAAAAAAGGACGAACACCTTATGAATGGTTATCATCTAATAATGATAAATGGGCAAATTATGTAAATAGACTAAATAAAATCAAAAAACAATTAGGTAAAAAGAAATTTGAACTTTTGACAAGCAAACCCGAAGATTGCGAGAAATTAATAGAAAGTTATAATGGTTTAGCCGAAACCTCTCATATTGCAAGAGTTGCTCAACAAATGACAGCATTTATCTTCGGTTGGGGCTTACAAATTCAAGGCGAAAATAGAAGAATCTTTGTAAATAACGGTTCTTCAACTTGTGCAATAAGAAAAAGATACGGTTTAAATAAACTATTAGGCGATGATTTAAAGAAAAATAGAAGTAATGACAAACACCACGCACTAGATGCTATTTGTATCAGTTTTTCACGTGATTTTAAATATGATAAAAACATAAAAAAAGACATTATCAAAGGATTTAATCCTGAAATTGTAAAAGAAGCAATTGATAAAATTATGCCATATCCTTACGCAAATGATAAACCATTCAAAGGTAATACGAAACCATTAGAAACAATCTATGGATTGAGAACTTATGATAATAAATCATATATTACACAACGTGTAGAATTGAGTTCTATTGATAAAAAAGCAACAAAAATCAAATCTATTATTGATGAAACAATCAAAAATGATTTGTTAAATAAATTAGAAGAAAATCCAACAGAACAAGAGTGGAAATTAATGTTACAAGATTATATTCACCCTAAAAAGAAAACCAAAGTTAAAAAAGTTATGATAATTGTTTCTGAAGGAGAAATTACAAAAGATTCAAATGATAGAGAAAGAATTGGAGAATTTGTAGATTTTGGTACAAAAGGTACTCAACATCAATTCAAACACTCAAAAGGTCATAAAGGACAAATACTATACTTTAATCAAAAAGGTATTGTTAAAGTAATGCCTGTTTATTCTAATATCAAAATTACTGACATAAAAGATAAACTTCAAAACATGGGTTGCAAACTTTATAACAAAGGTCAAATGTTCTATTCTGGCTGTTTAGTAGATATTCCTAAACCATTCAAGGCTGGTTCTAAAGAATATCCAGCAGGAGTCTATAAACTTCGTACTATAAATATTAAAGGTGATACTATCTTAGAAAACAACTGTGGAATAGAAATTTTAACAAGAACAACACATTTAACTAATGCAGGATTCAAAAAAGTAGAATCTAAATAAATTCCACTAAATCTTTTTGAATAAAAGAATAAAATTCATCTGAAATATTATTTTTATCAACAAAATTCACGATATATGGAATATGACTGTTATTAAAATCTTCTTTCAAATCTCTACAAATACGGTCATAATCATCAGAATTCACCAAAATATCTAAATCAGATGATTTTGTATAATCATCTCTCACTCTTGAACCATAAGCATAAAATTTTGCATTATATTTTTTTAATATTGATAAAATTTCTTGATATTCTTCTTGAGTGACACCTTTTAGCATGGTAATTTTTCTTTCAAATTTTTGATAAGTTCTTTTGTATCTTGAAGAAAGTCTGGAATAAGTCCAAGTAATTTTCTAGATTTTTCTAAATTATATTCATGTGCAGTTGTATTTCTTTTTTCATGATAAGTACGCCAACGTTCCCAATCAGAAATATAGTTATATCCATACATAAATCTAAAAATATTATTTACAGTCAATTCTTCTTCTTGTTTATCGTAGAATTTTTTCAAAACTTTTTTCATTATTTTTTTAGATATTTCCAAAGTATATTCAAATCTTTTTATTACAGCATCTTCTAATACTGTCGTTAAATAATCATTTTTATTATTAGATAAAATTTCATAACTTTCATCTAATGTTATTAAAGCCTTTTCCAAATTTGAGATACTTATTTGCATGTCAATAATTTTAACATGTATAGCAGTTTTTTACAATCTTATATACAAATATTGCTTTTTTATAATACATCATTAAACATGGCATGCTATGAGTTACCATATATTACACCTAACAACTTCCGACTGTTCAATCTCTTCCGATAGAGGTTTATTATTTTGTAAATATAAAACTGGCGAAGAAAATATGATTTCTCTTTCTGATATCAAAGCAATTATTGTTGCAGCACATGGAGTTTGTTTTACAAATAATTGTTTAGCAAAATTATTAGAGAATAATGTAGTAATTCTACATTGTAATAGATCATATCAACCAGTAGGTTGGAGTGTTCCATTAGAAAAAATTATTCGTACAAAAGTTTTTTATAATCAAATATCAAGAAATGAAGATTTTGAAAATAAATTATGGAAAACTATACTTAAAACGAAGGTACAAAATCAAGCAAAATGTTTAGATTTGATTGGGAACAATGAACATAACCTAAATAAACTTATAAATAGACCTTTATTGAGTGAAGCAAATATTGCTAGACAATATTGGAAATATTATTTTGATGAAATAGGTAATCCAATGAAACGTGAACATGCAAATGCAGAAACATTTGAAAATGGTGCATTAAACTATGGTTACGCAATCATCAATACTATTATTTATCGTTCAATAATCACTCATGGATTAATTGCAGGTTTAGGCATACATCATTTAGGAAAATATGACAGTACACCCCTAGTATATGATTTAATGGAAGTTTATAGACCATTTGTTGATTATTATTTTTATAAATTTGTCCAAGAAAAAGAAGAAGAATATAATTGTGAGAACTTCAAACAATGGGTAAAATATATATCCGATTGTATTAAAAATTATCGTATAAAAATAAATGATATTAGTTACAAAATAATTGATAGTATTGATATTTATATTGAGAAAATAGTTAATGCTTACATGAAATTTGATTGTTCTGAAATATTTTTACCTGATTTATCTGAACAATATTTATACATTGATAAACAAAGGAATCGTGAATATGAGGAGTAAATATCGTATGGGTTGGTTAATTGTTTGTTTTGATTTGCCAGTTGTTGAAAAAGAAGACATGCGTGAAGCGACAGCCTTTCGAAAAGCACTATTAAATCAAGGATATTTCATGCTCCAAAATTCAATATATGTTCGTTCTTGCGTCACTTATGATAAAACAGAAACTCATATAAGAAATTTAAAATTAATTGCACCAAGTACAGGCTCAATTTCAGCATTTTATATAACTGATAGACAATGGAGTCAATCTATTTGTATTGAAAAAACAAATTATAAAAAATCAAAATATCGTAAAAAACCTAAAGAAGACGGATACAAACAGATGACATTCTGGTAATTTTTTGATAGAATGTCATTAGGTGATATTAAATTTTTAAGGTTTAGAGAATGAATTTATTCGTACATTGTAGAGGAATCAATTATTCTCCGGTCAATTATGATTGGACTCTTAACTTAAAATATTTTACTTTTTTATTATATATCATTTATTTAATTTTGTATATCCTATTATAACATATTTTAAATTAAGAGTAAATCAAAACGATAAAGGTGAGTACGCGTGGATGCCGGTTATTATAACATATTTTAAATTAAGAGTAAATCAAAACTACTGCGAAGTCAAAGTTTGCTTAATTTTATTATAACATATTTTAAATTAAGAGTAAATCAAAACTACGTCCTTTCTGTTTTTGTGTAAC
>JBNMJS010000015.1:0-27255 GCA_050873965.1 Cyanobacteriota bacterium
GCATGTTAAGTTTTAACTGGTAATATAAAGTAAGGATAGTGATTTATTATATATAAAACAAGTTGCATTCAGCATTCTACAAGACTTTTTGGGTGTGTTAACAAATGTAAAAATTTGTATATTTTAATAGCAAAAATGAACTTGTCAGAATTTTTATATATATATAAGTTAGTAAGACGTAATGGCAATTCGGAGTTAAGTATATATGACAATTAGTGTTCAACAACCAAATACTGCAAGCGTACCAATGAATACGCATAAGGTTACAAATTCCGATTTAAAAGAAGAAGCAACATTAAAGCCAAATACGTTGAAAAACAAGGTAATGTCTAGTTACCAAAAAACTACGAGTGCTTTTACAGAATACCCCGCAAAAGGTCTTACAGGTAGCAAAAAATCAAACTTCTACGAATTTTTAACTATGGGTATCGTACCATTTTTAGTTGGTAGTGCTACATTTATGGCAGTATTCAATGGTGCTAGCAAACATTTTGATAATGCTTCTACAAAAGCAGCAGGAATGAAAGGTGGCAAACTTGCTCTTGGCGTTGCATTCTTCGCTATTGCAAAAAGTCTTTCTAAATCATTAATTTCAACACCAGTTAAAATGGCCACTGGAATCGATACAGAAATGTCTTACGAAAGACATGTTTACTCTGATCCGAAATTAAATTTAAAACACCCTATTCATGAATATGAACAACACAAAGTAATGGAAAGTCATGACTTCCCTAGATATGACATGATGTATGGTGAAAAAGTTGGTAAACCGCATAACTATTTATTTGATAAAATCGCAAAGAAAAATGGTTTAGGTGAAAACTTACCTGCTTCTGATACAGAAGTAAAACCAATCATCAAAGATGTTATCTCTCGTTCTAATACAGCAAAAAGTATTTCTTCTTACTTATGGGCTGCAGTTGGTGTTACTTTAGCAGCACAAACGCCTTGGAACAACTTCTTTAGAGCAGCATCTAAAAACAACTGGGTAAAATTCAAACCATCAAAACCTGATGCAAATATTTTAGAAAAAGCAGCAGGTCATACAGTAAACACTGCAAAAAATCTTTGGAGAATAGCAGGTAGTTTTGGTCGAAACTTCGTTAAAGCTTCAAAGAACTTATACAATGGTCCTGCAGAAGCAAAAGGATTTAGCAAACATGCAGGTAAAGCATTAATTGGTATTGCTGCATTATCTTCAATATTAGGTGCTGCAAACACAATTTATGGTGCTAAAACTGCAGTTGGACAACACAAAAACGTTTTTGATAAAAAGGAAAAGGTTACGGTACAGTAGATTATGGGAAACAATTTAATTCACAATTATTTGAATAACAACGTTGCTCAACCCCAAAAGCCCCAACAAAAGAGCACACGTAATTATGTTGTTCAAATCCCAACAGTAAGTTCAACAATTGATTCATTTGACAAAAACTCTGACAAATTAATCAAACCATTAGATGGTAAAGGACATTTAGTAAACAACGATTTAGTTCACATGCCAAAAGAATTTGTTAGAGATACTGTTTACACTACAAAAGCATTCGCTGATGGTGTAAGAGGTAAAGCAAATGACCACCAATTAGGTAAACTTAACGATCTAGGTTTAAAAATGGGTGGTTTAGCAATCGCTACATATTTAATGACTCAAAAAGCAACTCCGAAAACAAAAGCAATGGAATTTATCGGTTTCGGTTCATTCTTAGCATCAATGGCATTATGGCCAAAAGTTGCTTTAGAAATTCCTGCTAGAATCGTTCACGGTTTCAATTTTAGAAAACAATATATTGATGATCAAGGCAGAAAAAAATTCGTTTCTCAAGATCCAAACTATATCCCATTTGATTTATACAAAGGTGATAAAAAAAGCAACGATTTAGATGTTATCGGTGATAGATTAGGTATTTCTAGAAACATTCCTAACAGACACGAAGCTATCAAAGAACAAATGAGAAAAATCTCTGTTCAAAACAACACAATGTGGATGATGACTGCTGGCTTAGCAACACCTATTATGACAGCACTAGCTTGTAACCAAGCTGAAAAAGTTATCACTCCAATGTTTGAAAAAATGAGTAACAAAAACGTTAATAAATCAATTGATAAAGTTAACGAATATTTAAATGGTAACTTAAATACAGAAGAAACTGTAAACTACGAAACAAAAGTTCTTAAAATCGCAACAGCTGATGGAAAACCTGCTAAAGCTGACAAATTAACAGGTTTAGTTGATAGCCTTAAAGGTCAAACAATTTCAAGAGAAAATGTTGCAAATCTTGCTGATACGTTAGCAGATGGCTTTGATGCAGAAATGAAAGATGCAGCAAGAGAAGATATTACAAACTTAATTGGTGGTGAAAGATACATTGCTAACTCAGCATCAACTGAAAGATTAGCAAACTCTATTCACGGAGCAATTTCTTCGAAAGATGCAAAATTAGCAGAAAAATTAACACCAGAAAAAATTCAAAAAGCCGCATCTGAAGGTATCATTCGTGGTGCAGTTAAAGATTTATTAACATCTGTTGGCTTTGATGTATTAGACAAAAATGAACCAATCAATGATGGTAGAGTTTCAACAAACTTCAAATGCAAAGAAGTTGATAACTTGGAATTCTTTAAAGAAACTCCAGCAACTAAGAATATGTCACCTGCTGAAAGATTAGCATATAATATTAAATCTATTATCTTAAAAGTTAATAACTCTAACCCAGCAGAAGACTTTATTCCTGGTATGTCTGATTTAGAAATTCAAAACAGAGAACTTAAAGCTCAAATTGATGCTAAATTACAAGCCGGTGCTGATAACATTGCTAAACAATTCTATGAAGGTAACTTAGCAATCGGTAACGGTAGAGAAAGTTATGTTAGAACTGCTATCGGACAAGCATACAAAGCAGAAGCTCCACGTGGTCCTAAATATGACAAACTATTCAAAACAGTAAGCGATGTTGTAGAAAAAGAAACAACTACTAACAGAGGTTATATTTTAGATGAAACTGTCGCTAATACAATCAAACAAGCTGGAACAAGATTAAACAAATATAGAGCAGTTGATGAAATTCTTACAAATGGTGCTCACTTCAAAACAGAAAAAGCTAACGAAACACTTGTTGCTAACAACTGGGAAAAAGTAAGCAATACATTAGTAAAAGAATTAAATATCTCTGATAAAGAAATCAAAGAAGCAAGCAAAAGCAAAGAATTAACAAATCAATTATTTGCAAGAAAACTTGAACAAGCTTGTTCTAATGAAGAATCATATAAAAAACTTCTTACAACTCTTGCTCAAACAATGTCTGAATTAGATGAAAAAATGGATGCTCCTAACCAAGGTAGCAACGGACAAATGATGAGCAAAATTGAATCTGGTATCACTAAAAACTGCACAGAAACTGGTGATGCTCTAGGTTCTCTAAACTTATCATCAATGCAAAGAAAAATGTCTGCTTCAAGAAGTAGCAGAATGGGTGTAAATACTGGCTCAATTTTAAATGCAAAACTTGAACGTTTACATTCAAGAGTTGATGGTGTTCACAGTTCATATATGAGATTACTTCAAACTTGCGAATTCTTCCACAGAGCAAGTGGTTACGAACAAGAAGTTGCTAAACCAGGTCATAACATGGCTGAATTAGCTAAAAAATATGGTATGAGCGAAAATCACGAAATGAACAAAGAAGTTATCGCTAGAGGTAAAAAATTATTACTTGATGCTCATACTGATAAATTCTATAATAAAATGGGAACTATTAATAATCCGAACTTCTTCAAAACTTTAATGTGGTCAGTATTCAGACCAAACAATTCTAATGAATGGTACAGTTGGGGTACTGCTTCAGAAGATACTGTAAAAACATTAGACAACGTAACTGTTAAAGTTGGTAACGAAGAAAAAGCTCCTCGTAGAGTATTCGAAAACACTGAAAGAAAACCTTTAGGTCAAAAATTAAAAGAATACATGAATATGATGTATAATAGTTTTGGATCTATCGAACGTAAAGTTATCGAAAATGGCGATGCTTTAAGAATTGATGGTGGCGTTAATGCTAGTGAAGCAAGAGCATCAAAAAGATTCGATTTACTTGGTAAAGCTCCTTCAGATTTGTTACACGATACTCTTAAACAAAAATATAATACTAATAAGTGGACAAAAATGTTCGCACCTGTATTAGCAGCAACATTCGCTGTTACAGTAGGAGCACAATTCTTGTTCGGCAAAAAAGATCCTGACATCAAAGCATAATAGGTAAGATAAATGACAGATATAAATTTAAATTCAAACAAAATGATAAATAATATTAGAATGGATGCAATCACACCTGCTAAAAACAAACAAGAAACTCCACAAACACAGCAGGTTGATAAAACACACTCTGATTTGATTAACAAATATCTTGATAATCAAGCACAAATAAATAAACCATCTGTCAATAAAACTGAAAAGATAAATGAAGTTGGTTCAGCACCAGTTAATTATAAAAACAATTTACGTTCAATGTTTAGAAACAATGAAGCCGTAATATTGGCAATCGTTCCTAGAACATTTACTGCTGTTGATAAAAATGGTGATGAATTAATCAAACGTAAAGATGGTGAAAAACCTGGAACATTCTTAAGTGCTATAAATAGACTTGATGAAGTAAAAGCAGAAGGTTTCAATACTTTTCACATTTTACCTATTCACCCAACAGGAAAAACTCACGCAATGGGTACTGCTGGTTCATTATATGCACCTGAAAAATATATTGAAGATGACGGTCAAATCGCAATTGATCCAGATTTAGTTGATCCAAATGACCCACGTTCACCACAAGAACAAATGAAAGCATTCATTAACGAATGCCACAAACGTGATATAAAAGTTATGTTAGACTTGCCAAGTTGTGCCTCAGTAGATATGTTCAACAAACACCCTGAACTTATGGCTATTGACAAAAATGGTAATGCTGAAACACCTGAAGGTTGGTTAGATATTAGAATGTTTAATCCTTGGGAAGATAAATCTAAACGAACTTTAAACAAAGCATTACTTGATATGCACATGAAATATGTTGACTCTTGTATTGACTTAGGAATTGATGGTATCCGTTCCGATGTAGCGAGAGCGAAACCTACTGAATTTTGGGATATCTTAATCAATCACGCAAGACAACGTGATCCAGAATTCGCAATGTTAGGTGAATCATACACTTATGAATGTGCTTCACCTCAAAAGAATATGCCTTATGACCGTCCAGAAGACTCTTTAAGAGCAGGTTTTGATGCAATCTACGGCCAACACCACATATTCCATGAACTTAAAAATGCAACAGAAGCATCTAACTATATAGATGAAATGCTGGATATGTCTAACAGATTGCCTGCTGGTAAAACACTTATCGGTTCATTTATGACTCACGACGACGAATCTCTAATGAATCACGGTGGGGCGGATTTCTGTAACTTAATTTCTGTTGTTCAATCTACAATTCCAATGTGTAACCCTTATGTACTTGATGGTTTCCAATCTGGTGACTATTACAACTATGGATATGCACACAAAGAATCTGATGAAACAGTTACAGATAACCACGAACTAGAAGTTCACCCATACAAAATGGATATCTTCAACTTATCTAGAAAACCTGGTGGAAATAACCCTGAAATTGGTAAAGTAATGACTTCAGCATTCAATATGAGAAAAGAACATGAAGACATTATGACAAAGGGTGATTTTATCGAACTTACTAAATCCAAAGATAAAAATGACCAAGTATGGGCTTATGCTAGACACTTAAATGGTAAGACTGTTCTTGTTGTAGCGAATATGAACAAAAACCGTGACTCATCTGCAGTTATCAATATTCCTACATTAAAAGAAAATCAACAACTTAATAACTTAGTTGATAACTATGGACAACCAAGTAAGTTCCAAGTAAAACCTAATGAATTAAGAGTTGAACTTGGACCATCAAGAGCACACGTATTTGAAATTGATACTCCTGATATTGAAAAATACTGTGATCCAAAACAAATACATAAACAAAACTTTAGCAAATAGTAAAAAACACAAACATTAGATAAACAGGGGGCTGACAGAAATGTCGGTCCTCTTTTTATTTTTATAAATTAATCATTTTCTTCATCTGTTTGTAAATAATCTATTATTGATAAATGTATATATTTCAACAAGTCTGATGCTAAAACTGAATATTCGCTCAACATACCAGATGCGATTTCACCAGTTCTACCGTGCAAATAAACACCTAATCTTGCAGCATCAAAATTGTTCATTTTTTGTGCACATAAACCTGCAATCATACCAGTTAAAACATCACCAGAACCTGCTTTTGCCAATGCAGAATTACCAGTATTATTAACATATATTTCTTGTTCTTTGGAACAAACTACAGTACTATGCATTTTTAGAACAGTAGTACAATGATATTTTTCAGTAAGAGCCTTTGCATATTGCATTGGTTTTTCAATAATATCACTCATATCCACTTTTAATAAACGTGATGCTTCTTTTGGATGAGGTGTAATAATTAAATTTTGAGGTAACTTCACATCGCCTTTCATTTTTGCCAATAAATTTAATCCATCAGCATCAATAATAACAGTTTTTGGATATTCTGCTAAGGTTTCTAATATTGATTTAAAAAGAATAGATACACTTAAGTCTGTAGATAATCCACAACCAATAGAAACAACATCAAAATCTGCAATACGTTTTTTTACATCAGCAATTGGAACAAATACTATATCTGAAGAACGCAAAGAAATCGTATTCAAAACTTTTGGTGAACTAGATAATGCAACATATCCACATCCCATTTTTAATGCAGATATAGATGATAAATATGCAGCACCTGTATAATATTCAGAACCTGCAATATTTAAAACTTTTCCAAAAGTTCCCTTATTAGAAAACTGTTCTCTCTTTGGAAGTTTAAATTCCATTTTGACGTATTACCTCATATACAGTAATTGCTACAGAATTAGATAAATTAAGGCTTCTTTGTCCTTCTTTCATAGGTAATGTTACAGCAGTATCTCTAGTAACATATTCCTTTGGCAGACCTCTTGATTCAGGACCAAAAACAACAAAATCTCCATCATTATATTTTACATCTGTATATAATTTTTTAGATTTAGTTGTTAAGTAATAAAAAGTAGCATTTGGATTCGCTTCTTGAATTTCTTCAATAGTATTTACTTTATGAATACTAACACTATCCCAATAGTCTAAACCAGCCCTTTTGGTATATTTATCTGATAAAGAAAATCCTAATTTACCAACCAAATATAAATCTGCACCACAACAAGCACACAATCTAGCAATGTTACCTGTATTTTGTGGAATTTCAGGTTCATATAATACTACATTTATTTTACTCATCGCCCAACACAGCCTTTGCTTCAATAACTACAGGTAAGCCTCTAACTACACAAAATACGATTGCAATAACTGCTAACCAATAACCAACTGTAAATACTAAATCTGCATTTGGTAAGTTAGGTATTTTAGATGCAATAATAACTATAAATGCTAACACTTTCGCAACAGCATAAGTTATTCTCATAAATTTAGAGCCTGTAATCCATTTACAAATAGGATTTCTTTGCATACCAAATGGTGTTAAACCTTTTTCCATTGCTGCACTACGAATAGTATCAGTAACAAAACCTCTAGTTAAAGCAATTAAAGGAAATAATACAGATAACCAACCTAATACTGCAAATACAATCCAAAATGTATTTTCAACAATTCTATCACTCATAATATCTAACAAAGCACCTAACTTTGATTCTTCGTGGAATTTTCTAGCAACATATCCATCAACTCCATCAAGTGCAAATGCCAAGATAGTAAGAATTAACGCCCAAACATAAGCAGTAAAGTTTCCTTGTTGTGCCATAACTAAATACACACCAATAAACATTAAAAATACTCTAAATATTGTTATAAAATTTGCCATTATTAACCCCTTTATTTTACAGCTTGTTTTGTTCTTGATAATGCAAAATTCTTTTCATTTAATTTTGCAATATCTTGACCTAACATCATTTTTTCTGCTTCTTCAATAATCTTAGTAACATTATAACCGTTTTCACCGTCAGAACGAGCCTTTGTACCAGATTCACAACATCTGATAAAATGCTGACATTCAAGTTTTAAAGGTTCGATTTCAAGATAATCTAATGGAATATCTTGAGTTTTACCAGCAGAGAAATTATCATATAATTTTAATTTATTTTCTTGAACTGTATCATCTAATATAGCAGTTGCCTTAGTACCACGAACAAGCAATGTTACGTGTTTTTGAGGAGTAATCCAACTATCAGAAATATAACCAATTACACCATCTTCGAATTCAATACAAATATGAGTAATATCCATTACAACATTTTTGTCAGTTGAACAACCAACTGCTGAAATAACTTTTACAGGATGTTTTCCTGTCACATAAGAAATCATAGATACATCATGTGGTGCTAAATCCCACATAACACTTCTATCATTTTTGAAATAATTAACATTTAATCTATCACTTTGAGCGTAAACTATATCACCTAATTCACCTGCTTCAATAAGCATTTTTAATCTATTAACAGCAGGGTGGTATAACAACAAGTGACCAACCATTAATACTAAGCCTTTTTCATTTGCTAAATCCATTAAGTCTTTTGCTTCTTGAGCAACTGTTGAAATAGGTTTTTCTACATAAACATTTTTACCTGCTTCCAACATCTTTTTAACGATTTTAAAATGAGTATGGCTTGGTGTTACAACAGCAACAGAAGTAATTTCTGGATTATCAATAACTTCTTGCATATCACCAATAACATTTATTGATGGATACAAAGTTTTAATTTTTTGTCTAGTTTCTTCATCTAAATCACAAACTGTATCCAATACATTCAAATTATAAAAATTACGAACTATGTTCTTTCCCCACATACCGTAACCAATTACGGCTATTTTTTGTTTTTTCATTTCTACTAATTCCCTTATATTCTATTCAAAATTTTTACTTTGCTATAAACATGTTATCAATTAACCTTATTGAATTAACACGACAAGCAAGTAATACCAATGTATCATCATCAGCAACGGTTTTATCTTCTAATGTATCCTTATCAACAAATTCTAAATATTCTAATTCGTGATGTTCATTTAAGAATTTAAACGCAGTTTCTTTCAACGCTTCAACATCAGTAATACCTTTAGCATAACAAGATTTTATATTTAACAAAATTTTGCTTAGTGCTAATGCTGATTCTTTACCTTCATCATCTAGATATTTGTTTCTAGAACTCAATGCAAGACCAGACTCTTCACGAACTATTGGACAACCAATCAATTCGATTGGAACATTTAAGTCTTTTACCATTTTCTTTAATATAATCAACTGTTGAGCATCTTTTTGTCCAAAGAAACCATAATCTGCTTGAGTAATATTAAACAATTTTAGAACAACAGTACAAACCCCATCAAAATGACCAACTCTAGATTTTCCACATAATTTGTTTACATAGAAAAATGGTGGAGCAACATAAGTCAATGTATCATTAGACAATCTTTGACCTTTACCATACATTTCATCTGGAGATGGTGCAAAGATAATATTAGCACCTATTGACTCTGCTAATTTAACATCATCTTCTAATGTTCTTGGATATTTATCATAATCTTCAGATGGACCGAACTGAATTGGATTAACAAAAACAGAAACAATAACCTTATCACAAGTTTCAACTGCTTTTTTAATCAATGATGCATGACCAGCATGCAATGCACCCATTGTAGGTACAACACCAATTTTTAAACCTTGTTTCTTCCACTCTTTTACATTGTTTTTTACTTCTTCTATTGTATGAACTAACATAATGCTTCCTCTTTACTTAATTTTAAAGCCTCATCTTCTGTCATAAAATAAACTTCTTCTTCTGATGGGTATTTCCCAGATTTTATATCAGAACAATAATTTTTTACGGCATCTAAAATAACATTTTTCATATTTGCATACTGGCGAACAAATTTAGGTTTGTAATCAGAGAATTTTCCTAACATATCATCTGATACCAACACATGCCCAGAACAATATCTACCAGCACCAATACCAATTGTTGGAACAGTTAAATGTTCTGTTATATATTTTGCACTTTCTTCTGGAACCATTTCCAAAACAATTGCAAAAACGCCAGCCTTTTCCAACTCTTTCGCTTGTTCAAGAATTTGCAAAGTTGAATCTAAACTTTTACCTTGAATAGAATGTCCACCTAACGCATTTTCAGATTGTGGAGTAAAGCCTAAATGACCTAAAACAGGAACACCAGACTGAACACAACGTTTGATTACATTCAATAAATAATCATTACAACCTTCTATTTTTATAGCATTTGCACCAGCCTTAACCATTTCCCCTGCATTTCTAACAGCTTCTTGTTCAGAAACATTGTAACTCATAAATGGCATATCACCGATTACCATTGCTCTAGAAACACCTCTAGTAACAGCACCAACAAATATTGTCATTTCATTCATAGAAACTGAATGTGTTGAAGAATAACCTAATGCAACGTTTGCTAACGAATCACCAACCAAAACAATATCAGCACCTGCTTCATCAATATATTTTGCAGTTGAATAATCATAAGCAGTTAAAACCGCAATTTTTTCATTACGGTTTTTAAGGTTTTGAATTGTTTTTACAGTTGTTTTTTTATCATTTTATCTGTTTCTCATTTGTTTTCTATACCAGTAATAAACGGCTCTAGCAACACGAGAAGAACTATGTCTTACTAAACCATTTTTACTTTCTTCTTCTTCAATCAATTTAGTAGAAACCAATTTTACACCTGTAGGTTTTAAATTTTCCATATCCAAAACTACCGGATAAGAATTATTTTTAGCATAAGCAGGTGAAATATTTTTAGGAATACTATTATTTACCAATACTGCATCTAAAATATCAGAACTACCAGCATGGTCTATCAACGCATTTACGTGACTAGCAACTGAATAATTATCAGTTTCACCAACTTGAGTCATAATATTACATACATAAATTTTCTTAGCTTTTGCTTTAGCAACAGCATTAGCAATTTCTTTAATCAACAAGTTTGGAATAACACTAGTATATAAACTTCCTGGTCCCATAATAATTAAATCAGCATTTTTTATAGCCTCAATAACTTCTGGCAAAGCTTTGCATTCAGCAGGTTCTGTAAATAATCTTTTGATTTTTCCATGTGCTTCTGGAATAGAAGATTCACCATGAATAACTCTTCCATCTTCCATTTCTGCAACCAATTTCATATTATCCAAAGTTGATGGTAAAACCCTACCTCTAATAGATAATACATTTGAAGATTCTTTTACTGCTCTAACCATATCACCAGTGATTGAACATAATGCTGTTAAGAACAAGTTACCAAAACTATGACCTTTTAAACCTTCACCAACATCAAAACGATATTGGAACAATTTAGTAACCAAGTCTTCATCATCTGCTAATGCAGCGATACAGTTTCTAATATCACCAGGAGGAAGTACACCCATTTCCTCTCTTAAACGTCCTGAACTACCACCATCATCACCAACTGTAACAACAGCAGTAATATTATTTGTAATTTTTTTAATACCTTTTAATAACATTGATAGTCCTGTACCACCACCAATTGCAACAATTTTAGGACCTTTATTTAATTTTTTTCTTCTATATAAAGTTTCTAATACTGATTCTTTTTCTTTACCAGTATGAATATCCAACATAGATAAGTTAGTTTTTTGCCAACCTTTAAAGAATAAAAGTGCACCAATAAAAATAACTACGGCAGCAACAAATTCGTAATTTTCCTTAACTGCTGCTCTTACTACCTTTAAAATATCATATACATTATCAGGGTTTGACAAAGTCAAAATACCCGCAATTATAAATACTGAGCCTAAAAAGATTAATGCCAACCAACGTTTAATTTCTAATCCAGGAATCAACCAACCTGCATCTTTTGGCATCTTCACATTATTTTTAAATAAATTTTTCATACTAATCAACCCATCCTGATGTCTTAACTCTTCCATATCTAACTGGTTCTGGAGCAATTAAACTATTTGCTCTTTGAATAATTTCCAATGAATTTGAATACTTATTGCTAAAGTGAATAGAATCAATATTAGCAATAGTAAGCCCATCTGAAGTATTATTAACTTGAGATGTATGCAAAATAGTTTGCAAACGTTTAATACAAGATTCAGTATCTGAAATATCAGGTAAAGAATATTCTATACCCAACTCTTGATTATATTGTTTTTCAATAATAATTTCTTCAGAAATAGGAATTTTTATATAATCACCAATTTTTTCAATAATTTCACCAGATGCACCACAATAAGTAAGCCATTGTGAACATTTTTGAATTGCTCTAGCAATAACAGTGGCGAAGTGGAAATCTTCACTTGCTTTTTTATACATAGCACCATGTGGTCTTACATGTTCAATTTCCAAATTGTATGCCTTTGCAAATGACATCAAAGCACCAACTTGATATACAACCAATGCTTCTAACTCATCATCAGACAATTCCATTGCACGATAACCAAAACCTTGAATATCAGAATAACCAATATGAGCACCAATCACAACATTCTTTTCTTTTGCTGCTAACAATGCTTTTCTAATAGTTTGTGGATCACCTGCATGAAAACCACATGAAATATTTACAGAACTAACATAATCTAAAAATTCATATTCTGAATTATTTTTATAAACTCCATAGCCTTGTGCTAAATCACAATTAAAATCTAAAGTCTTTATACTTCTCTTAGTCGGTGTTTTTTGCATTACATACCTCATAATTATCTACATTCTAATTATACAACTAAAAGATAATTCTTCCAGAATGTAATCAAATTGTTACGAACTAATCCTGTTAGACATATCAAATATTATGACAAAAGTAAATAGTCCAGTTAGAGAAGATATTATATCGCAGTGGCTAATTAACAAAACAAGGATTTTAGACTTTAATATATGTATTAAATCTTTTTCATACTTCCAGCTATTCTTAATTCCAAGAGTCGAAAGACTCTTTTTTTTTGCAATAAAACTTATAAAAATAGCAAAAACTATCTTTTCACGCATTATATAATCAAAGGAGTATAATTATGACAGTTTCATTTACAGGTATCAACAACTTATATGTAGGTAAAAAACAAGTAAAGAAATTTTCTACTTATTTATCAAACACAAACGAACTTAAACGAGGCGAATGCACGTACAAAACCGTAAAAATCAAATGTGATTTAACTGATGATTCTAAAGGAAAAGATTTAACAGAATTTAAAACTGCTCTTAAAAAATCTAATACAGAAACAAAATATATAAACAAAGAAAATCCTAATAGTATTGATTTAATGGTAACAAATAAAGAAGCTAATGATGGTATTATCGGGAAAGCTTCAACATCAATGATTAAACTAAATGGAGAAGATGTAGTATTAACAGATAGAAAAGAATTACCATTATTTACATATTTAGCAAAACTTACTAGACAATTAACAAATAGTCCAGAAGTTTCAAACAATCAAAAAGTTTGTACAAACATGGCTAATGAAGGAATACATAATAACGCAATGGACTTCATAGAAAACATGTAAACAATAAAAATAAACAAATTAAAAAGGACATCAATCAAGATGTCCTTTTTAATGCCGATGGCCGGGGTCGAACCGGCACGTTGTTGCCAACACCAGATTTTGAGTCTGGCACGTCTACCAATTCCATCACATCGGCTTATTAAATTTTCAATGTGAAATACATCACTATGTAAGAATAACAAAAAAATATTGAAATATCAAATATAATTTTTACTTTTAGAAAAATATCATTAAATACTCTACTGAAAGATATATTTTTTTATCAATTAAAAGGTGAGAATATCAATATGAGAGTTTTATTAACATCAATTTTAGTAGTGTTATTTAGTATTTGCCAAGTAAACGCAGCCATTGTACAAGGTGGCATAAGTGAATCAACAACAATGTACAATGGTGGAAACAAAATTATAGATAAAGCCACAAAGCAACCTATTGCGAATGCGAGAGTAAGTATTCCATCAAAAAATTACACGACATATACCGATAATAATGGACGATTTGAACTTAGAACAAGAATAAATGGCCCAACAATACTTGCTGTGGAAAAACAAAACTACAAACCATTTTCTGTAACAATTACTAGAAACTCCTCCATGCAACCATTTACTTTAGCAATAGAAAAATCCAATGCATTTGATATAAAAATTGACTCAAGATTGTGCCATTTAGGTGACAATAATTATTCAGGATATTCTGCGAATGCAGGACAATTCAAAAGTGTAGCGATTGGACCAATATACCAAAAGAAATTTTTCATATCTAGTTCTGCCAGTACAAAACAAAACTACTTAGTATTTGGTTCAATAATCGGTATTGATACAGCACTTGCAAGAGGCATGGGACAAAATCAAATTTCAAATGCCTTCGCCAGCCCACCAACAGTATATCTAAACGGTCACAAAATCGCTGAAATACAAATCAATGGCGATAATCAAAAAATTAGATTACCAAAACAACTTATACGTTGGAATCAAAATAACGAAATAGTTATAAAAGCAGGTAGAAATCTAATGCAAACAGCCTATGTCGATTATGATGATATAGAATTCATGAACTTAAGTGTTCAAACATTCTAGTAATCATTACGACCTTTAGATTTCAAATATTCTCTAATTTGAACCAATGCACCTTGAATAATTCTTGTAATACGTGATGGAGATAAACCTATCATTGTAGCAATATCTTTTGCTTGCATATTACGATAGAATCTATATTCAACAACAGTTCTCTCTTTTTGAGGTAAATTAGCAATAGCCTCTTTGATTAAACGACTCATCTCAACAATTTCTGCGTTTTCATCAGGCATGGCATGTGGGTCTTTAATAAAATCAAATGGAGAATCGTTATCAGAAGCAGCCGCAGCCAAACTATCAATAGACAAGATTGCCTCGTAAACAGCTTCCTTAACCTTGTTAGGATTATCAGAATCTCCTTCTTCGCCCTCGTTATTTTCTGTTTTATGCTTCAAAGAATACCACTTGTAACGGTGACGCAATTCGTTACGAATTGCCCACTTTACGGCAGTACCCATGTATGCATCATTATATTTTGCAAGCTGTTCTTCAGTCTTATTTTTAATCATTGCTTGGACTGCAATAATACCAATACTAACTAACTCTTCATATTCAATCATGTGGTTTGGAACACGTCGTTGTTCGATTTTGGCAACCTTCTGAACTATGCTCACATACTGTTTTAATAGACTTTGTTTATTCATTTGTTACAAATATTTAAATATTAACTATTTTATATTACCTTGATTTTGTTTATTTTTCAAGTTGTAAACAAAAAGTAGAATTTCTGCTACAGCTTTAAACAATTCAGGTGGGATTTGTTGTCCAATATCAACCATTCTATATAAGGCTCTGGCAACAGGTGGGTTCTCAATTACAGGGACGTTATTCTCTTCTGCTAACTTTATAATCTCTTTTGCAATTAATTCTGCACCTTTAACCAACATTGTTGGTGACATCATGGTTTTTGCATCATATTTTAATGCACAAGCAACGTGGGTGGGATTTCTAACTACAAAATCGGCTTCTGCAACGGAATCCATTGCACCACGTTGTAACATTTGCATACGACGTTGACGTAATGCAGATTTAACATGTGGATCACCTTCTTGGTTTTTGTATTCATCTTTTATCTCTTTAAAAGACATCTTTTGGTCTTTCATAAATTTCCATCTTGTAACACCATAATCTGCTACTGCGATAATAAAGAAAGCCAAACATGCTTTATAAATAAAATCTTTTAATAACTCTCCGAATTCATTCATTACGGCGAAATTGTTATCAACTGCTGCCAACATTAAAATACCTTTCAAATGAGCAGAATAAACAGTCCAACCAATAACACCTAAAATACATACCTTTAAAATATTCTTAAAAAGTTCAAAAACAGTTTTTACAGTAAATAAATTTTTAAAATATTTTGTAGGGTTTAATTTATCTAATTTCGGTATCAATGGAGCAATTGCAACCAATGGACCAACTTGAATAAAATCAGCCAATGCTGCAACAAAAGCAGCAACAATCAAAGTCGAACCAATTACAACCAATGCTGGTACAACAGCCGATGAAAATAAATACATATAACCAATATTATCGACATGCTGATTTGGTATCTGCGAATAGAGGTTTTTAAACAAACCACAAATTAAATCCCAAGTAATTGGAGCCATTATCATAATGAATGAAAAAACAACAATCAAAGATATAGCAACAGAAACGTCTTTAGATTTTACAACCTGACCTTCTTTTCTAGCACGTTGTAATTTCTGCGGTGTGGCATCAAACTGCTTATCTTCATCACCCATTTGTAATAGCCTTTCTGATAGTTGTTACATAGTTATAATATCATAAACCATGCTATCTGGATAGTTTATTAATCAAGGATTCAAACTCTGGAAATGAAATATTCACCCATTCAAAATTATTTATACAAATTTCTTTCTTACACAACAAACCAGCAATATAATATGTCATTGCTAATCTATGGTCATGATAAGTATCTAATTCTATATCACCTAACAATTTAGTTTTACCATTGATAATAAAACCATCTGGTAATTCTTCAACATCTGCACCTAATTTTTGTAATGCAATTGCAATTGTTGAAATTCTATCAGATTCTTTTTTTCTCAAATCCTGAGCATCTTTAATAATAGTTTGTCCATCTGCCTGAGTAGCCAACAACGCAATAACTGGTAATTCATCAATCAATCTTGGTATATCAGCACCACTAATTTCACAAGATTTCAACTCTGAATAAGCAACTCTTATATCTCCAACAAGTTCACCCGATACTAATTCTTGGGATAATATTTCAATATTGCCCCCCATTCGTTTTACTACATCAATAATTCCAGTTCGTGTTGGATTTAATCCCACATTCCTTATAATAATTTCAGAATTAGGTATCACTAAACCGGCAACAATAAAGAATGCTGCAGATGAAATATCACCTGCTATATCAATTTTACAAGGTCTTAATTCTGATTTTGAAATAGAAACGATATTATTATTTGCTTCAATATTAGCACCCATATATTTCAATAATAGTTCTGTATGATTTCTTGATAAATAAGGCTCTTCAACCGTTGTAACACCGTCAGTATTCAATCCAGCCAATAATATACAAGATTTCACTTGTGCTGAAGCAATCGGAGTATTGTATTTAATCGGTTTTAAAGTATGTCCTTTTATTTCCAATGGTGCTTTAAAATCATTCGACAATATTTCTGCACCCATCAATGATAACGGTTCAATAACACGTTTCATCGGACGTTTTGACAAACTCTCATCACCAAACAAAATGGAATCAAAATTTTGAGAGGCTAATATTCCAGAACATAATCTCATTGTTGTTCCAGAATTTCCACAATCCAAGTTAGAATTCGGTTTTTGAAGAATTCCTGAAGATTTAACGTTCAATGTTTTTTCATCAATATATTCAATATCAACACCTAACTGTTTAAATAATTTCATTGAAGAAATACAATCTGCACCATTTGAAAAATTTTGAATTACAGATTCACCCTTTGCCAAAGATGCAAACATTACAGAACGATGAGATATAGATTTATCAGATGGAATAACAACCTCACCACGTAAACCACTACTCAATTTTGAAACAATTTTATCCATACAAATCCTAATTTACTAAACTATCCGTTTCATTAAATATTACCATATAAAAATCAGGACTTGTCATGTGTGGGTTATTTTTCATAAATCTTTTTACATTAAAATTTTCTAAAAACTTATCTAATTTCGCAACAACCTTTTCTCTATCAGCATTATTACGTTTTAATTTATTTACATAATCAACAGTCATAGCCCAAACTTCTTCTTCTGATAATTCAGGGCGACCACCAATTCTAACCTCATCAGCCTCTTCTTGTTCTAAATATTTTTTTTCTTTTTTCTTTTGTTCTTGCTCTTTCTGTTGTTTTCCCTCATCACTTGATGCAGAATTTTCAACAGCTTGTTGTTCTGGTGCTCTAAAAAAATTATTGATAAAATTAAACATTTTTGAACTCCGTAGTACTTTGTTACATTATACGAATTTTTATTAAATAAATCAATATTAGATATATAAATAAAAAAACGCTTACTGTAACAGTGAAGCGTCTTTGTTAGGAGAAAATTATAGAAAAATTATAGAAAAATTGTGGAGAAAATTACTAAATTAAACCTAATTTGAATTTGTTGTACATAGCAACAATATCATTGCCCAATGCAAAAGGTTGTACTTGTTGCTGTTGAGCGGCATTACTTCCTGCAAATGCTTTAGACTGTTCATTACCTATTTGTTGATTTTGAACGCCATATTGTTGTTCAATACCTTCTGGTTGTTTTACTTGTTGAGATTGTTTTACTCCATCAACTTGTTCTGGTTGTTGAACACCTTGAACAGGTTGTGCTTGTTGAGTAAATGCTTGTGATTGTTGAACATTTTGAGATGCTTCTGCTTGTAATCTTTCTTGAATTTGTTTTTTAATCTCATTGCCCTTTTCTTCAATTTTATTTTGAGCTTGAGATTCAGTTCTAATAGATGTATCGTTGATGTCTAATTCTTTTAACTTTTGTCTAGTTTCAGGTTTAATTGAATCAGCTTGATTCATTCCGTAATTATAACCGTTTGCACCATTTATAGAATTAATTGACATTGCGTACCCCTATAAGTCTTTAATTTATTGACAAATATATAGACGGCAATTCTACAGAAAATCTTTAGCGTTTTTATTCATATATTTACAAAAGTTTACATTAATAAAATAATCAGCAAAATTATTTGTTTAGAAGCATTATAAAAACACAAAGAAAGAGGTCTATTATGAATCTACCAACAATATCACTATTTAATTCTAAAAAATATCCTTATGAACATAAAAATGTAAAAATTGAAGATGCTCCAATCCCAACAAAAGCAAGAGAAGACTTATATTATGCAACGGATACTATTGGAAATTATATGCAATCTAAAAAAGCTAGTGTTAGATTCTTTGATCCTCGAGAAATGTTAGGTGAAATGGATAGTGGAAAAGTTGTAGAGAATTTAGGACAATCCGTTGGCATTGAAGTTAAGACAAAAAAAGCAAAAGAACCTAAAATCGCTATAGTTAATTATTTTTCAAATCCAGAAAAGCCATTTTTAAGAAAAGTATATGAATCACTTCAAACACTTGTTGAAGGTAAAAATTCACCAATTGAAAATCATACAAAAGAAACAATGGCAAAATTAATCAAATCAGGCAAAATTAAAGCCTAATCAAGACCTTTTGCTAATTTATAACAATTCATAAATTGATTATATTGTTCATTTTCTGATTCTGTTAATTCATATTGAGTCATGATTTTCCATGCCTGAAAAATCAAATCAAGCTTCTTAGTATTTGAACAATATACTAAATAATTTTGAGCATATAATTTATTATTTTTATCTAATGTAATAGATTTCTTAAATAATTCTAAAATTTTATCATTAAAAATATTTTTATAAGGCATACAAATCTGAGCCAAATTATTATAATCATCGGCTACAGAACATAATTCCATACATTCATCAATTAACGATTTGGCATCTTCTAATAAACCACGCTTAAATAGCAAATTTAACAATGCAAATGCAACATTAATTTTATTTGATGTAATTTTATATAAAGATTCAAGTTCATTTTGTTCTAAATCATAACGTTTTATAAAATCAAAAGTATTTGCTCTTTCAATATATTCTGATTCAAAATCAATCATATATATTGGAACATAACCTAGCTTATAATTTCTATCTTTGTGTGCTTCTAACCAAATATTTATTAAACGTTCACCAACGAAACCAGCCATACGTTTATAACAATCTTGTTGCCACCCACCAATAGATTTACCAAGCAAATCTAGAACTTTAAATTCCCAATCTAAAAATTCTTTTAATATAGACTTTTTCATCACATAAATATTATAAAAATGTGCCATGTTTGAACTATAACAAGCATCAACAGCATCGATATAATCTGGGAAATCTTCAGAAATTACATTTCTTAAAGAATCTAATAAATCATTTTTATGTTCAGCCTTAAATTGTTCGTGCATATTTAAAGTAGGCTCTGTTGTTCTTAATATAGGGTTAACTGTATCATTATACATATACGCTTTACAAGGAAGAATAATATCAAAAGATTTGCAATATTCATACAAATCATAATCACTAAATGATTCAAAAACCTTTTTTGAATTTGAATAATTCAGACCATAAATTGCAGGAATAGAAACTTCTGAAATATTCGTTAAATCAATCAATCTTCTATAATGACCGAAGCCAATATATTCCTCATCACAATTATCAATATAATTTTTTAATACATAATAATATGCAGTCAATTCACAATAATAAGGATTTAGTAAAGATATATTTTCGCCAACATCATCACCTAAAATACCTAAATCAACATTAGATAAACTTTTCCCTACCTGTATAGGTTGAAAAACATTTGATTTATACAACGGTGTATCTTTATGATAAGAAAGAAATATTTTTACTTTACCCATTCAAATATTCCCTCTTTAAGCATTCGCAAACCTTAGACATAACACCATTCCAGTCATTTTCTTCATCACAAACAAATGGTTTTACGCTATCATACCAAATGACATTATCCTTTGATAAATCAAACCATCTAAAGTTTGGATATTTATTAAAAATACCGTAAGTTTTTTTACCCAATGCACCAGCCAAATTCAAAATAACATTATCTGTTGTTATTATCAAATCAAGACCACTTATTGCACTTGCAGTATCTGAAAAATTTTTAAAATTCTTACCTAAATCTATAATAGACACATCACTAGGCAAATTATTCAATTGTTCAGAAGATTCGCCAACTTGTAATGAATACAATTGCACATTTGGTAATTTCGCAATATCAAAGAATTCTTTTAATTCAATATCACGTCCACCATAATTAGCTGACACATCACCATTATATGCAATACCTATATTAACTTTACTCTTATCAAATTGCATAGGTTCTGTTGCTTGAATATAAGAATGTGAATAAGGTATAAAATCAGAATCTACTCCCAAAGGATACGGCATATCCATCAATGGAATATGCACAAATTTTTCATTTGGATAAGTTGCAAGTACTTCATCTAAACTTCCATATATTTCTATCCCCTCAGAAAGCACTGGTGACGTCTTAAACAGGTTTACAAGTTGTGGTTGTACTACCAATACCAATTTACCAACAAACTGCTTTAATAGAGGCAAGAAACGCCCAAACATAATAGAATCACCAAAGCCCTCTTCATAATGAACAAGCAACATTTTGTCAGATAAATCATCTTTATAATTCCATCTTGTAGCACCCGTCAAAATATCTTTTGGATAACCAACAGGATATTTATCCATTTCAAATCTTTGAGAAATATAAGAATATCCCTCTTGAAATTTACCCCAACTAATTAAATAAATACCATAATTCCATATCAATCTAGGTGATGGTGCTAATTGAAGTAATTTCGGATAAAATTCTTGGATTTTTTCTTTATTATGCATTTTTTCATACGCAGTTAACAAACTTTGTACAATAACAGCATCGTTTGGCTTTAAATCATACGCTTTTCTATATGCGTACAATTGTTTTTCCATCGCATTTTCATCATTTGTTCGTGGATACAAATGTCCCAATGAGTTATAAACATTTGCATTTGTATTATCTAATTCAATATATTTTTCAAAATATTCAATAGATTTTTCTGGAACATCTAATGCACTATAATAGAAATTTGCTATAGCATGATATGTAACCTTTTTGTTAGTTGATAATGATTCATATACATTAATCACCTTTACTGCCATATCATCTTTTTGAAATTTGCCTAAGATATAACCTAATTTATAAAAATCAGTAGGTATAAAATGTGTAATATGCAACAAAATATAATAAACAATAAAAGAATCAATCCAATCATTTTTAGACCAAATATCATCAGCCATATTACGAATATTTTCTTTGTATTCTTCATTGTCAGACTCTGCTATTTTTTTAATATTTTCAAAAGGAAATTCATAAGGTTGTAAAAGTTCTTCGGGATTAGGTTGCTTATTAACTTGTTCCCAAATAACAGCCTCTAACTGATTATACACATCTTCTGGCAATCTTGTTTCAATCGGTTTTATCGATATTAATTTTCTTTCAGCCATTCTATATCCAATCTATCAATAGTAGTAATTTTAATTCTTTAATTGAAATACACACTTGCTACAATGTGCTTTAGGTTGTAAAACCAAATTATCTTCTAAATCATACATTTTAGCAATTCTAACAACAAGAGGAGCACCACAACGTGGACAAGGAATATCCTTTTTATGATTAAGAATTTGTTGTTTTATAGACAAAATAACATCTTCGCTAACAGCAACATCTTTATAACCACGTTCTAAAGCCATCAAATCTTCCAAATTGCAACGTAAAGCCTTTGCCAATTTTTGACGAATTGTAACCGGCAAGAATAACTCCTTGCCGGATTCAATATCTTCAATTATAGACAAATCTATATTGGAACGTTTTGCAAGTCCTTTTGCTGACATTCCTAAATCATCTCTTGTTTTTTGTACAAATGATGCTAATGTTTCCATCTTTACACTCTATTCATTAAGTAAATTTTAAACTCTGATGGCATCAATTTACACATTGTAATCTCAGAAAGAGGCTCACAAAGTTTTTCTTCTTCAAAATCATTACCATTATACTTGTACTCAGACATAATTTGATAATCACAAGGAAGAATAATATTCTTGTCGAAAACTTCTCTACCTTCTCTAACTTCTGTGTAAGATTTTTCATTTTCTTCTACAACAAACTTTTCAGTAGGTGCTGCAAAATTAGCCATAATCAATAAAGCATCTTTTGACTCAGTCTTAGAAATCTGCCAAGCAACAAATCCATCATCATCTTGACGAATAATGTGTGCCTCACCATCTGTAATTATTGAACAATTTTTAACAAATCTATCAATAGCATCAAATTTCTTAAAGAATTCTTCATCACAATTTCTCTTCATTGCGATTTCTGAACCAATAACGCTTTCAATACCACGTTCTGTAAAAGATTCATCACCATCAATGTATAACATAGGACGTTGAGCAATTTTACCACCTGGTAAGAACTTATACTTAAACCATTTGAACAAAGCACCATCTCTACCTAATTGTCCAGGATAACGGTCAATTGCTTCAAATTCACCATCTTGGTTATTGTATGTTTTTAGAATTGATAAAGGAGTTTTGTTAGATTCAATTTCACTATTATAATTTGCTAATCTAACATTATCCTCTGCGATAGTTTCTGGAGTTTTGTAACTTTGAGAAACAATGTCATTACCCCATAACAAATCAAAGCCCATATCCTTATGATATTCTTTATAGAAATTATCCCAAAGCATATATTCTGCCAATGTTGCAAAATACAAAACATGTTCTTTCATCTCTGAATTCAATTTACCCAAAACATGTCTTGGTGCTCTATAACTAATTGGAACACCATCTTTTTCAGATACATCATCAACAATATGGTCAATATGATCTACTCTAAAACCATCAAAATTGAAATATGATTGTAATTTCTTCATATAATTGATGAAATAAACAACTACATCATGATTTTCTTTACCATTTTCAAGTTGTACAAAATAATATGGTGTTTGACAATCTAAATTTGCGTAATCAGTGACATCTTGCCCTTTATAATCATAATGTTTGAACATAGGATAAGAAGCACATTCGCTCATTCTATCAGAAACAGGAACACCACTTGAACACCAAGCACCACCTGGTGCAGGCCACATACCTTGATGAATCAATGCTTGTGTAATAACACCTTGATTAGTAATATCTTCTTCTTCTAATTTTTTATTAGTACCAACTACTTCTGCAATGATACCTCTAACTTTTTTATGTAACTTATCTTGAATACCACGTTCTAACATTGATTCTGATAAGAATTTTTTATCATCTTTTAATGCTTCATCTAACTTGTCATAAATACTTCTATAATAATCTGTAAGAGTAGCAGTACCGGTTCTCATAGATTGTTTATAAATTTCTTTAACTAAGTCAATATCTTCAGGATTGTTTTCTTCTTTCAAAATTTCAGCGACTTTATCAACACATTTATCTAATTCATCAGTTAATGCATTGATATCATACCATCTAGCAATAAATGGATTTGCCAAAACTGCTTTTGAAAATCTACCAGTTTGAGGTAATACATCATAAATAACAGGGTGTCCAGCAAGTTGAGCAAATGTAATAAAATTACGTACTTGCTCTGTTGCATCAGCACCAGTTAATTCTTTCAAATGAGCATCTTCTAATGCAGAACTTGCTTCTGAAGATGATGGCAAATATGCACATCCAAATTCACGTGGGTGAAATGGGATTAGATACATTGTTGTATTAAAAATGCCAGCATCAATATTACCTGTTGGCAAAATTGCTAACTGTCTTAACCAGTTAATCATTTTACCAGTATATTCAGCAGAATTGTCACCAAGACCTGCTAAATTTATAAGCTTTATATCGTGTCCTTCTTTTTGAATCCATTGAGAATTTGTTACGTTATTTCTTGCAAGGACACTTGGATTATTAAATGTTAGATTACCATTAACTAATACTCCGTTTTGCTCCCATTTTTTTTCAACTACGAACAAAACTTCAGCATCGCTAAGTTCAGAACAAGCCTTTGAATAAGAGTAAGGAATATAACCATACTTGTTCATTAAATCAGATAAATAGTTTTTTCTATCTTCCGGAATAGATTCAACATTATAAACTGTTTTCAACTGTTGATAAAACTCATTAACTGTTTTTGAACGGTTTGAATTTTCTTTCTTTTTAAATAAAAAATCTAACATAATAACATAACTCCTTTTTCTGAATAATATCATATAAAATATTTCATAACAATTATTTCATGATTATTTATATACAAATCTTATAGAAGAAAAACGTAAATTTATTGCCCGACATATAAACTGTAATATAATAGTTGTATGGAAGTTTTTAACGATATTATTCAACTAAAAAATTCAACTGTTGCACTTGGTTTTTTTGATGGTGTTCACATTGGTCATCAAGCCTTGATAAAAAAAGTCGTAGAAACTGCAAAACAACATAATACAAAATCAGTACTTATAACATTTAAAAAGAGTCCAGCAGAAACTTTTGGAAGAGATGTTAAATACATAACAAACAATAAAGAAAAAGAAGATTTAATTTCCAGCTTTGGTGTCGATTATATGATTGAATTATCTTTTGACGAAGATTTAATGAATATGACAGCACTCGATTATTTAAAAAATATCACAACTAATTTACACCCATATACAATTATTACTGGTTTTAATCATACTTTCGGTAAAAATAAAGTTGGAACTCCTGAATTTTTAAAAAAGCAAAGTTCAAAATTAAATTATGATTATATTGAAATACCTGCAATCGTAAATAACAACGAGATTGTAAGTTCAACAATCATAAAAAAATATATTCAAAACGGTAATATAGAAAATGCTAACCAAATGTTAGGTCACGATTTTAGTATTTCTGGCGAAGTAATTGAGGGTAATAAAATCGGAAGAACTATAGGTTTTCCGACTGCAAATATTGTTTATCCGGAACATATTATACAAATACCTTTCGGTGTTTATAAATGTAATGTTAAAATTCAAGATGAAGAATATCGTGGATTTTTAAACTATGGAATAAAACCAACTATAAAAGAAAATCACAAAAAACCTATTGCAGAAGTACATATAATTGATTTTGATAAAGATATTTATGGTGAAGAGATTGAGATTTCAATATTAAAAAAGATACGAAATGAAAAGAAATTTAGTTCTATTGATGAATTAAAAAAACAAATAAATGAGGATTTAAAACAATGCTAAAAGTTGTAATTATCGGATATGGTGAAATGTTTGCCAATATGATAGCAGGAACACTAGATTCCGGCTCAAAAATTGTTGGAGTATTCAGACACGATAGAATTAAATATCCAAGACCTATCAGATGGATAAAAGATATTATTAACCCTGATACAGATTACAATTATATTAAAAGTTATAAACTTCACGAAATAAAAGCAACAAGTGCAAATAGTGAAAGTTTTAGAAAACAACTATTGAAACTTAATCCTGATATTATGATTGTTGCATCTTGGAGCGAAAAACTAGATAAAAAAACTTTTGATATGCCAAAGACAGCAACAATAAATATACATCCATCACTATTGCCTAAGTATCGAGGACCAAACCCTTATGTGCAGGTTATAAAAAATAGAGAAAACAAATCTGGTGTAACATTACATTTGATGGATAAAAACTATGATTCTGGTGCTATTTTGGACCAAAGAGAAGTTGAGATTTTGGATACAGACACTGGAAAAGAATTAAAATCAAAGACTGCATTAATCGCAAGAGGAGCGATTTGTGAACTACTTCAAAAAATGTCAGAAGATGTAGTATTTCCGATAATACAAAAAGAAGACCAAGCGACTTATTTTTCAAATGAGTTTGATACAGATTTAGATTTTAACAAACCTATCGAAGATACTATTGCACAGATTAGAGCAATAAACCCTTGGGGTAGAACATATTTTTATTATAAAAATCAAATATTTACTCCTAACCCATATAGATTAACAATTATTGATTGCGATACAAAAGGACAAAAAGTTGGAACAATAATTGATAAAGATTACAAAGACAAAAGTTTGACAATTGTTTGTCCAAATAACAAACTTTTGAGAATGGGAAATTTAAAACTATACGGAACAGTAAAACAATTCTTTACGAAAGAATATATAAAAAGATTTGTCAAAATCAATGATGTTGTGAAATAAAATAGTTTTTAAGACATCATTATAAAAAAGATATTTCGGCTAAAGCCTCAATATGACGTTATTTTTTTGTTATTTTGCACAAAGGGAGCAGAGGCACGAACGAATGTGAGAGGTGAAAATTTATAATCAAAAACCACGCTTTTTGATTTAAATTTGAACGGTGCCGTTTATTGCGACCGAAAAAAGCGAAGTATCTATTTTGTTA